>NZ_JAIUKC010000049.1:0-87330 GCF_020177435.1 Saccharopolyspora sp. 7B
ATCAGGAGGCGTTGGGCGGGGCGCGCCCAGAGGCGGGTGAGCGGGGACGGGTCCGGGCGGGCGTGGGCGCGGAGGTGGCCCGGCCCTGCGCGTGCCAGCGGTCGAGCGCGGCGGCTGACTCGCGCAGCACGGCGGCGCCGCGCACCGGGTCGGCGAGGTCCGCGGTGTCGCCGGGGGAGCGGCCGAGGTGTTCGGACCACAGGCGCACCCGCAGGTCCCGGGCGAACCCGGGGTGCGCGCCCTCGTCCACGACGGCCGCGGTCAGCTCCGAGTCGTAGGCCCAGGAGCGGCGGTTGAGGTTCGCCGAGCCGACCGCCGCCCAGCGGTCGTCGATGACGCAGACCTTCGAGTGCAGGTAGATCGGCAGCCCGGCGGTGTTCTCCAGGTCGTGCACGTCGACCCGGTCACCGCCGGCCGCGCGCAGCAGGTCCAGCGCCTCGCGGTGCGCCACGTCGTTGGTCGCCGCCTCCACGACGCCGCCGTTCTCCGGGCGGTGCGGCACCACCGCGACCAGGCGCAGCCGGGGTTCCCGGCGCAGTGCCGCCGCGAACGCCTCGGCCACCACCGGGGACCACAGGAACTGGTCCTCGACGTGGACGAGCCGCCGGGCGTGGCGCAGCGCCTTCGCGTAGCCGCGCGCGACGCTGCGCTCGCCGTCCGGCGCGAACGGGTAGCGCGGGCGCTTCGCCGGGTAGGTGCGCAGCAGCTGGACCGCCTGCTCCCCGGACCGCGGTGGCGGCGGGAGCCGGTCGGGCAGCGGGTCGGCGCGCCGGGCGAACAACCGGCGCGTCCGCGAGATCGGGCCGCGCCGGGACGCGGTGGCGTCGGCCCACCGCTCCCGGAAGCAGTGCTCCACGTCCTGCACCGCCGGGCCGCGCACCTCCAGGTGGGCGTCGTGCCAGGCCGGTCGCGCGCCGTAGCGGTCGTCGATGGAGGTCTGCACGTCCGGGTCGCCGTGGTGCTCGTGGTCGTCGCGGCGGCTCGCGCACGGGTCGATCCCGCCGAGGAAGGCCACGTCGGTGTCCGGCCGCTCGGGACGGCGGACCACCAGGAACTTCTGGTGGTGGCAGCCGATCGGCCGCACCCGCTGGTCCAGCAGCGCGGCCCCGCCGTGGCGGCGCAGCGCGGTGGCGAACCGGCGGTTGTCCGGCACCAGGTCCCGCCGCAGCGTCAGGAACGGCCACCAGAACAGCGCGTGCACCGAGGCGCCGCGGCGCAGCGCCCGCAGCAGCAGCTCGCCGAGGGTGATGCCCTCGGCGTCGAGCGGCTTGCCCCGGGTGCCGATCCAGGCGGAGAAGAAGATCCGGTCCCCGGCACCGACGTCGCGCAGCGCGGGGACGAGCCGGTCGAAGTACTCGGTGCCGTCGACCAGCGGGCGCACCGAGTTGCCGGTGGACCACGCGATCCCGCCGGGGTGCCGTTCGTCGAGGCCGGTGGCCGGGTTGCCGCGTTCGGCCGCGGTCAGCAGCCAGTGCGCGGGCAGGTCCGCGCGGCTGCGGGGCGCCGCGGTCGCGCTCTCCTCCAGCACCGGCTCACCGCGTCCCGGAGGCCGCGCGGGCCGCGACGCGGAACTCCAGCTCGAAGTTGTCCAGCGTGTGCGGCAGCGGCCCGTCGGGTCCCAGCTCGTGCTCGCCGTCCAGCCGGAACTCGTGGCCGCGCAGCAGGGCGGCGAGCAGGGTGCTCGCGGTGAGCAGCACCAGGTTCTCCCCGGGGCAGCGGCCGGGGCCCGCGCTGAACGGGACGAGACCCGGGTGCTGCTGGGCGGCACCGTCCAACCAGGACTCGGGGGCGAACCGGTCCGCGTCGGGGACGGTGCGCCGGTCCCGGTGGAACAGCGGGGTGTAGATGAACAGGCCGCTGCCGCGGGGGATCGTGCGGCCGCCCCAGCTCGCCTCGGTGACGGCGTCGCGCAGCAGCGCGGGCGTGGTCGGCCACAGCCGCACCGATTCGAGCACGCAGGACCGCAGCAGCGGCAGCATCGGCGAGTCCGCGCCGTCGACCTCCTCGCGCACGGCGCGCAGCCGCTCCGGCTGCGCGGTGAGCACCGCCAGCGCGCGGTACGCCACCATGGCGGCGGCGTCGAAGGCGAACAGCCAGTGCGGCACCTGATCCGCTCCGTCCACATCGGACGAGTCACGGGCGATCACCCCGGCGAGGCTGCCGGGTTCCGCCCGGGACAGGTGCGCGCGCAGCCGCCGGTCGAACTCGCGGCGGCGGGCGGTGCGGCGCGGGTGCAGGAACGCCCAGTTCGCGTCCGAGCGCAGGCCGTTCAGCAGCTCGACCAGCCGCCGGTCGTCCCGGGCGCCGGCACCGAGCACGATGCGGCGCACGGCGCGCCACCACCCGGCGGCGAACGCGTCCCAGTCGAGCCGCCCGCCCGCCTGCTCGGCGAGCCGAGCGCCTTCCTCCGCGGTGATCTCCACGATGCGCGG
Organism: Saccharopolyspora sp. 7B; assembly: GCF_020177435.1. NCBI lineage: Bacteria > Bacillati > Actinomycetota > Actinomycetes > Pseudonocardiales > Pseudonocardiaceae > Saccharopolyspora > Saccharopolyspora sp. 7B. The sequence continues at coordinate 2,433 of NZ_JAIUKC010000049.1, forward strand.
TCCCAGTTCGTGCACCGGCCGGTCGATCTCCAGCACGTCCTCGTTGAACTCGCGCCGCCGCGCCCGCGCCCGCCCGCGCGAGATCAGCACCGCGTGCGGCTGGAAGTGCCGCAGCGCGGTGCGCTTCTCCAGGTTCGCGGGGGTGAATCGGTCCGCCGAGTCGCGCAGCACGTCCCGCACCTGGGCGGGATCGAGCACCACGGCGAACTCCCGGCCGGGGATCGGCAGCCGCAGCGGGCCGTCCCCGTACCGGGAGCGGAGTTCGGCGAGCAGCCGGATCGCGGACCGGTCGAGCTGCCTGCGCTCCGCGAACGCCATCACCCGCGGCCTGCGGACGATCACACCGGCGGCCAAGGTCGGCAGCAGCACGCGGGCGGCGATCCGGGCGGTGTCCGGGACCGACGCCCGCGGTGCACGGGATGCGGGATCGAGCACGATCTCCCTCCTGTCCTGTGCGGGGCCACCCGGATACCCGCCGCAAGATCGGCTCACACGTTCACCCCGGGTGCGTTTCCCCGCCCACCGGGGCGAGGACCTCCCCGGTGTAGTAGCTGGAGAGCTGGTCGGCGGCGAAGAAGACGTACGACGGGGCGATCTCGTCCGGCTGGCCCATCCGCCCCATCGGCACGTGCTCGCCGAAGCCCTCCACCGACTCCTCCGGCAGCGTGGCCGGGATCAGCGGTGTCCACACCGGACCGGGCGCCACGCAGTTCACCCGGATTCCCTGCTGCGCCAAGGATTGCGCGAGGGACATGGTGAGCACGTGCACCGCGCCCTTGCTCGCCGCGTAGTCGATGAGGGTCTTGTTGCCGCGCAACCCGTTGACCGATCCGGTGTTCACGATCGCCGACCCCGCCGGCAGGTACGCGAGGGCGGCGCGGGTGAGCCAGAACGGCGCGTAGACGTTCACCTTGAAGGTGCGGTCGAACTGCTCGGTGGTGGTGTCGGTGAACCGCTCCACCGGCGCCTGCGTCCCGGCGTGGTTGACGAGCACGTCGAGCCCGCCGAGCTCGGCGGCGACCTCGTCGACGAGCCGCTGGCAGGCCGCTTCGTCACCGAGGTCGGTCTTGTGCAGCTCGCACTGCCGTTGCTGGGCGCGGACGAGTTCGGCGGTGTGCTCGGCGTCGGCGTCCTCCAGATCGGCGTGGTAGGCGATGGCCACGTCGGCGCCCTCCTTGGCGAACGCCACCGAAACCGCCCGTCCGATGCCGGAATCGCCACCGGTGACCAGGGCCCGCTTGCCGTCGAGCAACCCGCGTCCGCGGTACTCGGTCATCTCGTCGCGGGGAGCGGGAACCATCCCCTCGGTCGCCCCGGGCGCGGTCTGCTGCTGGGCCGGGGGAGAGTTGCGTGCGGACATGGTGCTCCTCCTTCGTCGTGCGTTCGCGTGCTCACACGTGGTCGCGGGGGATGGAGTGCCGCCAGTTCTTCGACAGCACCCGCTCGTCGTCCTCGTAGGCGTCGAGCTGGGCGTGCAGCTGGAACTCCTCCGGCGTGGAGGTGAGCACGGTGCGGGTCACGGTCCGCACGTCCCAGCCGTCGCGCCGGAAACCCATCCGCCACACGTTCTCGCCGCGCACCGAGTCGAAGTCGTCGCCGGTCCAGCTGTAGCGCTCCCACGCGTCGCGGGCCAGTTCGAGGTCGATGTCGTCGAGCCGGACCACGCCGAGGTCCTTGACCACCTCCAACGCCGACTCGTAGCCGACGAGGTCGCGGGACACCGTCCAGCGCTCCTCCCCGGGTGACAGCGGGGTGGAGGAGACCGGTGGCGCCCCTTCCGGTTCCTCGAACGGCCGCACCTCCGGTTCGTCGGCGCCGCCGGGCCGCCACGGCAGCAGCACGCTGCTGCGTCCGGTGTGGACGGTGAGCCGCACCGGACGCGGCGGCGGCCAGGCCAGCGGCCAGTAGGACGTGGACAGCGAGATCCGCAGCCGGTGCCCGGGCGGGAAGGCCTGCGCCACCCCGTTGAGCGCCACCGACACCCGGTACCGCCGCCCCGGCACCAGTTCCGCCGGTTCGTCGTGCGAATCGCGGTGGGTGAGGTTCAGCAGGCCGTAGGTGACGCGGGTCGCCGAACCGTCCGGCCGCACGTCGGAGAGCCGGGCGGCGAGCATCGCGACCGGTTCGCTCACCTCCACGTCCAGGTCCAGCACCGGTGCGCCGAGGAGTTCGGCGCGCTCGGTGAACTCGTCGGTGTCGAACACCAGCGAGCCGCCGTCCTCCTCCCGCTGGTCGTAGGGCAGGTCCGGGGGAGCGTTGTAGGAGCACCACTTCCCGGCGAACTGGCCCACCGACAGCGGCGACTGCACCACCAGCTCGGCCTCCTCCGGTTCCGCGCCGGGCAGCCCGACGTGGTGCGGGCGCAGCGGGTGCCGCGCCGGTTCCACCAGCGGCGACGGCCATTCCGGGTCGCCCACCCACCGGCCGGGCCGTTCGGCGTAGGCGGTGGACGGCGGCACGCTGTCCTGCATCCAGGTGGTGAGCATCGGCCCGTCCAGCACGTCGTTGTCGACGTCCTTGAGCCAGCGGTCCCACCAGCGCACCAGTTCCTGCAGGAAGCCGACGGCGGGGCCGGGCTGGCCCAGGTGCGGGTACTTGTGCGACCACGGGCCGATCAGACCCTTGCGCGGGACGTCGAGGTTCTCCAGCGTGCGGAACACCGCGTTCGAATATCCGTCGGCCCAGCCGCTGACCGCGAGCACCGGGCACCGCACCGACGAGTAGTCCTCGCACACCGAGCCGTGCCGCCAGTAGTCGTCGCGGCGCTGGTGCTCCAGCCACTCCCGCAGCCACAGGCCGCTGCCCTCCAGCCGCTCGTGCCACATCTCCCGCCAGCGGTCGCCGACCAGCGCCGGGTCGGGCGGGCAGGAGTTGTAGGCGAACATCGTCGACGCCCAGGACAGGTTGTCGCTGAGCAGGCAACCGCCCATGTAGTGCACGTCGTCGGCGTAGCGGTCGTCGGTGAAGCACACCGCGGCGATCGCGCCGAGGCTCTCGGGCCCGCGCGCGGCCAGCTGCAGCGCGTTGAAGCCGCCCCAGGAGATGCCCATCATCCCGGTGCGGCCGGTGCACCAGGGCTGCTTCGCGATCCACGCGAGCACGTCCTCGCCGTCGCGCAGCTCCTGCTCCAGGTACTCGTCGGTGAGCACGCCCTCGGATTCACCGCTGCCGCGCAGGTCCACGCGCAGGCACGCGTAGCCGTGCCCGGCCAGGTACGGGTGGTGGATCGAGTCGCGCAGCGCGGTCAGGTCGCGCTTGCGGTACGGGATGAACTCCAGCACGGCGGGGCACGGCTCGTCGTCGGAGGACACCGGCCGCCAGATCTTCGCGGCCAGCCGGGTCCCGTCCGGCAACGGGATCCACACGTGCTCCTCGGCGCGGACCTCGTGCGGGAGGTTCGTCACCGCCCTCATGCGGTTCCTCCTGTTCGATCGATGTCGAAGGGCAGGTCGTGGACGCAGCGCTCGTACTTCTTCCGGAGCTCCTGCGGGTCGGCGGCACCGATGTAGAGGTGGGCCAGTTCGTAGCTGTAGCTGTCCTGGTCGGGCAGCTCGGACAGCCGGACGCCCTGCTCGGCCATCAGGTGCACCCGGACGCCGGGGTGGTCGCGCTCCACCGCGGCGACCTCCTCGGCGGTGGGGGCGCGGCGCACCACGCCGTCCTCGAACGTCCGGTAGAACCACTTGCCGGCGACCGCTTGCTCCCCGCGGCGGTGCGGGAAGTCCGGGTCCCGGCCGAGGCCGAGCTGCACCAGGATCTGGTGGTTCGGCGCACCGTCCACGTCCTCGAACAGCGGCGCGTGCGACTGGGAGTGCCGGGCGTTGATCTCCAGCAGGTGCACGGCGCCGGACTCCTCGTCCCAGAAGAACTCCACGTTGAACGGGACGTGGCGGAGTCCGATGTGCTCGATGACGCGCCTGGTGGCGTCGGTGATCCGCCGGATCACCTCGTCCGGCAGCGAGGACGGGTACTGGTAGCGCAGGAAGCTCGACGTGCCGGGGTACTGCACGGAGTCGATGACGCCGTGGACCCGCACCCCGTCGCCCGGGTCGTAGCCCTCCACGGTGACCTGCCGCCCGCTGACCGCCTCCTCCGCGACGCAGGAGCGCCCGCCCGCGTCGGCGATCTCGGCCGGGAGATCGATGCGGGCCAGGACGTCCTCGAAGGGCTTGCCGACCTTGTCGATGCCCTCCCGGATCTCGCCGAGCGCGGCGCGGAACTCCTCGTCGTCGGTGACGCGGTAGGCCATCTGCGAGGAGAAGGACTTCACCGGCTTGACCCACATCGGGTAGCGCACGCCCGCCGGGGGCGCGGTGTCCTCGTCGACGTCGACGAGGCCGAAGCGCGGCACCTCGTCGATGACCTCCGATTGCACCACGCGGCTCCAGTACTTGTGCTCGCACTGCACGACGGCCCGCAGGTCGGCGGCGGGCAGGCCGCGCCGTTCGCACAGCATCGGCACCAGCGAGCTGACCGGGAAGTCCCAGTAGCCGACGATCGCGTCCACCGGCCCGCCGGAGGCGTCCAGTTCGCGATCGGCCTCCTCCAGCAGCGCGGGCAGGTCGATCTCGTCGACGTGCACGAGCCGGTCGACGTCCAGCAGCGGGTGCAATCGGCAGTCGGAGAGTGCGGGCAGGCCGCGCAACGTGTCCAGGTTGCGCTCGTCGAGACCGAGTACGAAGACGTGGGAGACCATGCTTTCCTCACCGTGCGGGGACTTCGCACCCGCCTACCCGGCGTGGTCCGCCCGCAATCATCGCGGGCGTCCAGCGGTGATCGTCGGCACCGGCCGGTGTGCGCGGCCGGGCGCGCGGGTAGTCCTCGGCTCCGAGCGGACGCCGAGCGATCGGAGAGGCGATGCTGCAGCAGGTCCCGCGACGCGAACCCCCGCCCGCCGAAGAACCCGACGCCCCCGAGGTCCCGGACCCGCCGACCGCTCCCGCACCGGAACCACCCCGGGAGCCGGCGAAACCGGACGCGCCGGAGGCGCCCGCGAAACCGGAACTTCCCGACCCGCCGGTCGGGTGAGCACCGGAGCCCGCTCGACGGGCGTGGTGATCACCCACGACCGCCGGGAAGAACTGCTGCGGACGCTGGAACACATGACCGCGCTGCCCGAACGGGCGCCCGTGATCGTCGTCGACAACGCCTCCGGCGACGGCAGCGCGGAAGCCGTCCGGGCCCGCTTCCCCGAGGTGACCGTGCTGGTGGAGCCGGTCAACGCCGGTGCGGTCGCGCGCAACCACGCGGTGCGCTGCGCGACCACCCCGTACGTGACGTTCTGCGACGACGACGTGCGCTGGCAGCCGGGGGCGATCCGCACCGCGGTCGACCTGCTGGACCGGCACCCGGACATCGGCGCGGTGATGGGCCGCTGCCTGGTGGAACCCGATCTCGTCGAGGATCCGCTGACCCCGGAGCTGCGCGACTCGCCGGTGCCCGCGCCGCCGTGGCTGCCGGGCACCGCGCTGCTGAGCGTGATGGCCGGGCTGACCACCGTGCGGGTGAGCGCGTTCCGCGCGGCGGGCGGGTTCTCGGAGCGGTTGTGGCTGGGCGGCGAGGAGGAGCTGCTGGCGATCGACCTGGTGGGCGCCGGTTGGTGGCTGTGCTGGGCCGAGGAGGTCGTGGTGCACCACCGCCCGTCCGGGCGCCGCGACTCGCGCGGGCGGCGCAGGCTCGGCATCCGCAACACCCTGCTGACGACCTGGGCGCGGCGACCGCTCGGCGCGGCGCTGCGGCGCAGCGCGAGCGTGCTGGCCGGCTGCCCGAAGGACCGGCACACGGTCGCGGCGGTCGGCGGGGTGCTGCGGGCGCTGCCGTGGCTGCTGCGGGAACGGCGGTGCGTCCCACCGGAGCTGGAAGCGCAGCTGCGGCTGCTGGAAGAACCGCAGCGCACCTCGGTGGCGCGCCGCTACGTCGGCTGAGCCGCCAACCCGCGAGCAGGGCTCAGTGGCCGAGCAGGCGGACGGCCGCTTCGACTCGACGGGGCAGCCGCTGCCGCCGGGCCAGCGCTTCCGGCAGGCGCCGCAGCGCGCCGGGCAGCGCCGCCCGCGCCACCGGGTCGCGCACCGCGTCGCGCAGCAATCGGACCGACTCCGCGGCGGCCGTCCGAAGTGGACGGCGCAACCAGCTGATCAGCACCCCGTTCCGCCGCTCGGTGGCGTCCCGCCGGTGCGAGCTCTGCCGGTGCGGCGACGGGTGGTGGTGGGCCACGACCGACGCCACGAACGCCAGGTCCCAGCCCGCGGCGGCCAGGTCGTAGGACAGCAGCTTCTCCTCGCCGACGAAGAACAGCAGCGGGCTGAACCCGCCCACCGCCGCGAACGCCTCCCGGCGCACCACCGCCGAGCAGGCCGTGAACCCGAGCAGCGCCGGGCCGGGCACCGGGTGCGAGCCGCGCAGCGGGCTGCGCGCCATCTCGGCGACCACCGGGTCCGGCCGCTCTTCCGGGCCCACCAGGGTCGTGGCCGCCACCAGCGCCAGGTGCGGGTGCGCGTCGAGCACGTCCTCGGCGGCGGCCAGCGCGCCCGGCGCCCACCACGAGTCGTCGTCGCTGAACGCCACGTACGTCGTGCCCGCGTGCCGCACGCCGAAGTTCCGCGCCACCGCGCCCAGGTTGCGCGGCGAGGTCAGCACCCGGACGTCCGGGAATTCGCGGTGCACCGCGGGGGCCAGCGGCACCGCGGATCCGTTGTCCACCACGACGACCGGGGTGCGCGGGTGGGACCGCGCGTGCGCGCCGAGCGTGCGCAGCAGTTCCCGCTCCCGGTCCCGGGTGGCGATCACGATCGTCGTGTCCGTCGCGGTGCTCATCGGAGCGTTCTCCGCCGCCGCGGCGGTGCGAGGGGAGCGGCACCGCGGCGCAACGCGGCGGTGGCGGCCCCGGCCAGCCCGGCCATCCGGTGCTCGTCGATCCGGTCGAACGCGTACGAGCGGTCGCCGTAGAGGTCGAGCGTGGCGACCACCTCGTCGTCGAGCAGCAGCGGCGCGCACAGAAAGCTGTGCACGTGCAGGGTGCGCGCGCACAGCGCGAAATCCGGCCAGTGCGTGCGGATCTCGGTGGTGTTGGCGCGGGCGGTGCGGCCCCGCGCCGCCTCGACGCACGGCCCGCTGCCGAGCAGGAACTGCACCAGGTCCAGCTGGCGCGCCCGCCGATCGGTGCAGCACCGCAGGTCCGGCTCCCCGCCGGTCACGACCACGACCCCGGCGCTGGCCGCCTCGGGCGCGGCGGCGCGCAGCAGCGCCGAGCAGTCGACGACGGCCGCCACCGCTCAGCGCCCGGCGCTCGGCGCGGGCACCGCCGGGGCGGCGGCCCGCAGCTCGTCCAGCACGGCGGCGATCCCCGCGCGCCGAACCCCGGTGGCGAGTTCGCCCGCGCGTCGCGCACCGTCCGCGGAGGTGCACCACGCCCACCGCGCGTCGAGCACGCCACCGTCGGCGAGCACCTCCTCGGCAACGGCCACCGCGGGCCATCCCCAGGCGGCCGCCTGCGCCGCCACCTTCCCGCCGCCGCGCACCGGATCGACCGCCAGCGCGGGCACCCCGGCGCCGAGCGCGAACACCAGGCCGTGCAACCGGGTCGTGACCACCACGTCGGTGCGCGCCACGAGCGCCGCGAACCGCTCCGGAGTGCCACAGTGGCGCCACGAACCCGGATCCAGCCGGGTGTCCAGCTCGACCGGCGCGCACGCGACCCCGGCCAGCCAGGACCGCAGCACCCGGTGCACGTCCTCGTGCCGACCGCGCCCGCCGTACTCCGGTTGGCCACCGGCGAGCACGATCCCCGCCACCGGGACCTCGGCGCGCCCCACCTCCGCGGCCAGGTCGACCACGGGCGGGCTGCCGGGTGCGTCGCGCGGCAGCACCCGGTGGAAGCCGGTCACGACCGGGTCCGACCAGTCGAGCACGGACGCGCCCACCGCGATGCGCCGGGCGCGCGGGAACAGCCGGTGGACCTCGCGCACCTGCGCGCCGTGCAGCGGTCCGCACGCGAACACCACGACCTCGTAGTCGCGCCGCGCCGCCTCCGCCACGGTCAGCTCCCCGGGCCGGAAACCGGGGCTCCAGGCGACGTCGCAGCGGAACCCGGCCGAGGCGGCGGCACCGGCAACCGCCTCGGCGGCGGCGACATCACCCGCAGTCGCCTCCCCGTGCAGGAAGCTCGCCCAGCCGAGGACCAGGACCCGCATGCGCACTCCCTCCGGTTCGACCCCCACGTGGGCCTACCCGGTCGCGGGCGGCGCTACCCCCGGGTTTCGTCGCGGCGCGCGCGGGGGTACTCGGCTCATCAGGTCGGGGCTCATCAGGTCGGGGCTCATCAGGTCGGGGCCACTGGGCTGGGGGCTCACCGGGTCGAGGACTCATCGGGCTCGGGGCGCACCGGCTCGTCGCGGACCGGGCCGGGAGCGAACCGGACCGGGATCGACCGGCCCGGGGAGGAGGAACCGTTGTCCCACAGGCACTTCCGCCGCGCGGTGGTCACCGGCGGCGCGGGATTCCTCGGCGCGCACCTGTGCCGATCACTGGTCGAGACCGGCACCGACGTGCTCTGCGTGGACGACTTCAGCACCGGCGACCCGCGCAACGTCGCCGACCTCGCCGGGTCCGACCGCTTCCGGGCGGTGCGCCACGACGTCACCGAGCCGTGGGAGGTCCCCGGCCCGGTGGACCTGGTGGCGCACCTGGCCTCGCTCGCCTCACCCGAGCACTACCAGCGCCTCCCGGTCGAGACCATCCTCGTCGGCGGCAGCGGATGCCGGAACGCGCTGGAACTGGCGGCGGCGAAGGGAGCGCGCTTCGTGCTCACCTCCACCAGCGAGGTCTACGGCGACCCGCGCGAGCACCCGCAGCGGGAGAGCTACTGGGGCAACGTCAACCCGATCGGCCCGCGCGCGGTGTACGACGAGGGCAAGCGCTACGCCGAGGCGTTGACGCTCGCGTTCGCGCGGCAGCGCGGCGTGGACGCCGGGATCGTGCGCCTGTTCAACACCTACGGGCCGGGCATGGCCGAGGACGACGGGCGCATGGTGCCGTCGTTCATCCGCCGCGCCCTGCGCGGCGATCCGCTGGTGGTCCTCGGTTCCGGCGAGCAGACCCGATCGCTGTGCTGGGTCGGCGACACCGTGCGCGGCATCCTCGACCTCGCGCGCCACGGCGGCACCGGCCCGATCAACATCGGCAACCCGGACGAGCGGACCGTTCTCGACGTCGCCGAGCTCGTCCGCGAGCTCACCGGAACCCGCTCGGCGATCGAGCACCGCAGCGCCGCCACCGACGACCCGGCACGCCGCTGCCCGGACATCGCACTGGCCGCGACGCTGCTGGGCTGGACGCCGCGCGTCGAGCTGCGCACCGGTCTGCGGTGGGCCGTCGACGGGCTCGCCGCGGAGTGGGGGCTACCGCTGCCCGCCGCCGGACGCAGCGCGGTCCGCCGGTGACGCGGCCGTCGACCGGACCGCCCGGCGACCGGGTGCGGCCGGCCGGTTTTGCCGCGGCTCGGCCGGGAAACCCCGCGCGGCGGACGGTTCCACGACCACGACCGGAGGAAGTTCGGCGATGGTGAGCTGGCAGAGCAGGCTGACGATCGGCAAGTACCGGCTGACCCGGCGCAAGCGCGTGTTCGCCGACCCAGCACTGCTGCGCCGCAGCGCCGAGAGCCACGAATCCGAGCACGCCCAGCTGCCCGCGTCGTTCCGCGACCGGTTCGAGGTCACCGAGCTCGACGTGGACGGCCACTCCTGCTACACGATCGCGCCGCCGGAACCCCGCAGCCCGCGGCACGTGCTGTACCTGCACGGCGGCGCCTACGTGCACCAGATCGAGGGCGCCCACTGGGATTTCATCGATCGCCTGATCGCCCGCACCGGCGCGACGGTGTCGGTGCCGATCTACCCGCTCGCACCGGCGTACCGCTACTCGGAGACCTTGCCGATGGTGTGGTCGTCGTTCCAGCGCACCGCCGCCACCGCCGCGCCGGAGGACCAGGTGGTGATGGGCGATTCGGCCGGCGGCGCGCTGAGCCTGCACCTCGCGCAGCGCTGCGCCGAGCTCGGTCTCCCCCAACCCGGTCGCCTCGTGCTCATCTCGCCGTGGCTGGACATCGCGGTGAGTCACCCGTCGATGCCCGCGCTCGACCGACAGGACCCGTACCTGGCCATCGCCGGGCTGCGCGAGGCCGGGCTGCTCTACGCGGGAGATCTCGACCCGCACGACCCGCGGGTGAGCCCGCTGTACGGGCGGCTCGGCGGCCTGGCGCCGATGCGGGTGCTCAGCGGCACCCGGGACGTGCTGCTGTCCGACGCGCGGCGGCTGGAGGCCCTCGCCCGCGCGAACGGTGCCGCGATCGACTACGAGGAGTACGAGGGCATGTTCCACGGCTGGATCCTGCAACGGCTTCCGGAGGCGCGGCACGCCCTCGACCGGACCGTGGACTTCCTGCGCGACGGGGCGGCGAACTCCCGCTGATCCCGGCTCCGCGCCTGGTCGGGACGCGACGCCGCGGATCCGGAACGCGGCATTTCCGCTCTGTGCGGGGAAAAATGGCGGTGCCGGGCCGGAGGCCGCGGTTTGGGAGAGCCGCTTCGTTGGGTAGCGATGTGGTGCGGGTCCTTCGACTTCCGGAGGAACGCGGCAGGAATCCTTCCGAAGTCCCGGAGGTCCGATCGTGCGCGTCCTCGGCATCAACGCGGTCTTCCACGACCCGTCCGCCGCGCTCGTGGTGGACGGGGAAGTCGTCGCGGCGGCGGAGGAGGAGCGCTTCTCCCGCCGCAAGCACGGGAAGGAACCGGTGCCGTTCGCGGCCTGGGAACAACCGGTGCGGGCCGCCGCCTGGTGCCTGCGGGACGCGGGCCTCGAACCCGGTGAGCTCGACGCGGTCGCGTGCTCCTACGACCCGTCGCTGGTCGACCGGGACGCGCCGGACATCTACCCGGCCTGGGAGTGGCTGCGCACGACCTACGCCGAGCACGCGCCCCGGTTCCTCGCGACGGCGCTGCCCGGGTTGCCGCCCGAGCGGGTGCGGTTCGTGCCGCACCACGTGGCGCACGCCGCGTCCGCCGGACTCGCCGCGCCGTGGCCGGACTGCGCGGTGCTCACCGTCGACGGCAGGGGCGAGAGCACGTCGATGCTCGCCGGGCACTACCGCGGCGGTCGGCTGGAAGTGCTGGCACAGCAACGACTTCCGCACTCGCTCGGCCTGATGTACGAGGACCTGACCGAACACCTCGGGTTCCGCCGCTCCAGCGACGAGTACAAGGTGATGGCGCTGGCCGCCTACGCCGAACCCGAGTTCCTCCCCGAACTCACCGAGCGGATCCGTTGCGGCGGCGGAGGTTTCGAGGTCGACCCCGTCGACTGGAACCGCTGGGCGCCGCGCCGCGCACCGGGGGCCGAACTGTCCGAAGTGCACGCGAAGCTCGCCGCCAGCGCGCAGGCCCGCGTCGAGGAAGTGCTGCTGGACCTGGCGAACTGGCTGGGGGAGCGCACCGGTGCCGACGCCCTCGCGCTCGCCGGTGGGGTGGCGCTGAACTGCGTGGCGAACACCCGGATCGCCGCCGACGGACCGTTCGAGCACGTGTGGGTGCAGCCCGCCGCCGGGGACGCGGGCACCGCGCTCGGCGCCGCGCTGCACGTCGCCGCCGAACGCGGACCGGTCGCGCCGATGGCCGGCGCCGACCTCGGCCGCGGCTTCACCGACGCCGAACTGCAGGCCTGCCTGGAGGCGGCGCGGCTGCCGTACGAGAAGCCCGACGACGTCGGGGCCGAAGTCGCCGCCGCGTTGGCGCGCAACGAGGTCGTCGCCTGGTTCCAGGGGCGCTCGGAGTTCGGACCGCGCGCGCTGGGCCACCGCTCGCTGCTGGCGCACCCGGGCCACGCGGACAACCTCGAACGGCTCAACGAGATCAAGGGGCGCGAGCAGTTCCGGCCGGTCGCCCCGATGGTCCGGGCCGAACGGGCCGGGGAGCTGTTCGCCCGCGGGCCGATCCCCAGCCCGCACATGCTGTTCGTGCACGACGTCGTCGAGCGCTGGCGGGATCGCATCCCGGCCGTGGTGCACGTGGACGGCACCGCGCGGATCCAGACCGTCGACGGCGACCGGGAACCGCTGCTCGCGCGGATGCTGAGCGCGTTCGAGGCCGAGACCGGGCTGCCGGTGGTGGTCAACACCAGCTTCAACACGGCGGGCCGCCCGATGGTGGACGGCCCGGTGGACGCGCTGGAGTGCTTCGGTTCCTCGCCGATCGACGTGCTCGCGCTCGGCCCGTTCGTGGTGCACCGCGGGAGGTGGGCGCGATGAGCGAGGCGGTGTACTCCGTGGTCGTCCCCACCGTGGGGCGGCCGAGCCTACGCACCCTGCTGCACGCGTTGGAAGCCGCCGACGGCGTCCCACCGCGGGAGATCGTCGTCGTCGACGACCGCGCGAACCCCGCGCCACCGCTGGCGCAGGGCGTGGGCGCCACCCCGCTGCGGGTCGTCCGCACCGGCGGCCGGGGGCCGGCCGGGGCCCGCAACGCGGGATGGCGGGCGACCGGCACCGAATGGGTGGTGTTCCTGGACGACGACGTCGTGCCGGACGAGGACTGGAAGCGGCGGTTGCAGCACGACCTCGCCGCGCTGCCCCCGGAGGTCGCGGCCTCGCAGGCGCGCATCGAGGTCCCGCTCCCGCGGGACCGGCGGCCGACGGACTGGGAGCGCAACGTCGCGGGGCTCGCCGGGGCGTGGTGGATCACCGCGGACATGGCCTACCGCCGGGACGCGCTGGTTCGCTCCGGCGGGTTCGACGAGGACTTCCCGCGCGCCTACCGGGAGGACGCCGATCTGGCGCTGCGGGTGCGCGCCACCGGCAGGCGGCCGGTCGCGGGGAGCCGCACCACCCGCCACCCGGTCCCGCCCGCCGGGTTCACCGCCAGCGTGCGGGCGCAGCGCGGCAACGCCGACGACGTGCTGATGCGGCGCAAGCACGGGCGCGGCTGGCGCACCAGGATCGGTGAAGGACCCGGCAGGTTGCCCGCGCACCTGCTGACCACGGGCGCCGCGGTGCTGGCGCTGCTCACCGCCAAGCACCCGCTGCCGAGCCGCACCGCCGCCGCCGTGTGGGCGCTGGCGACCGCCGAGTTCGCGCTGCGGCGCATCCTCCCCGGGCCGCGCACCGCGGCGGAGATCACCCGCATGGTGGTGACGAGCGCGCTGATCCCGCCGGTCGCGGTCCGGCACCGCGTCCGCGGCGAGCTGGCGCGGTCGCGGCCCCGGAGGAGCACGCCCGCCGCGGTGCTGTTCGACCGCGACGACACCCTCATCCGGGACGTGCCGTACAACGGCGAACCCGCGCTGGTCGAACCGGTGGCCGGGGCGGAGGCGGCGCTGCGGCGGCTGCGCGAGCGGGGGCTGCGGATCGGCGTGATCAGCAACCAGTCCGGCATCGCCCGGGGCCTGCTGGACGAGGCGCAGGTCGCCGCCGTCAACGACGCGGTGGAGCGGCGCCTCGGCCCGTTCGGCACCTGGCAGGTGTGCCCGCACGACGACGCGGCGCGCTGCGCCTGCCGCAAACCGGAGCCGGGCATGGTCGAAGAAGCCGCCGCGGCGATCGACGTGGCGCCCGCGGACTGCGTCGTCGTCGGTGACACGGGAGCCGACGTGGAAGCGGCGCTCGCCGCCGGGGCCCGCGCCATCCTGGTGCCGACCGCGCGCACCCTGCCCGCCGAGATCCGCTCCGCCCACCGGCGCGCCGAGGTCGCCGCCACCCTCGGCGAGGCCGTGGACCGGGTCCTGGGGGCAGAGCGATGAGCGCCCCCGCCCTGCTCGTGCGCTCCGACAACGTCGGTGACGTGCTGCTGGCCGGACCCGCCGTGCGGGCCGTGGCCGCGCACGAACGGGAGGTCGTGCTGCTCGCCGGGCCGCGCGGCCGGGCCGGCGCCGAACTGCTGCCCGGCGTGGACCGGGTGGTCGAGTGGTGCGTCCCGTGGATCGACCCGGAGCCCGGCGCGGTCGACCCGGCGCAGGTGCGGCGGTTCGTCGAGCTGATCGGTTCCATCGGTCCGCGCGCCGCGCTCGTGTTCACCTCCTTCCACCAGTCGGCGCTGCCGCTGGCGCTGCTGCTGCGGATGGCGGGCGTCGGCTGGATCGGCGCGATCAGCGAGGACTACCCGGGTTCGCTGCTGGACCTGCGCCACCGCGTCGAGGGCGATCCGCCGGAGTCCGAGCGGGCCCTGTCGCTGGCGCGGGCCGCCGGGTACGCGCCGCCGCCCGGCGACGACGGCGGGCTCGCGGTGCGGCGGCCGCTGCCGGACGTGTCCGGGCTGGTGGGCGAACCGGGCTACGTCGTGCTGCACCCCGGCGCGACCGCGCCCGCGCGGCAGTGGCCCACCGAGCACTGCGCCGCCGCCGTGCGCGCGCTGGCCGCCGCCGGGCACCGGGTCGTGGTGACCGGGGCGCCGCAGGAGAAGGCCCGCACCGCGCTGGTGGCGGGCGAGGACGGGCTGGACCTGGGCGGTCGCACCGACCTCGCCGGGCTGGGCGCGGTGCTGGACGGCGCCGACGTCGTCGTCGCGCCCAACACCGGGCCCGCGCACCTGGCGGCCGCGGTCGGCACCCCGGTGGTGTCCCTGTTCGCGCCCGTGGTGCCCGCCGAGCGCTGGTCGCCGCACGGGGTGCCGGTGGAGCTGCTCGGCGACCAGGGCGCGCCGTGCCGCGGCACCCGGGCCCGGGACTGCCCGGTGCCCGGGCACCCCTGCCTGGCCGGGGTCGGCCCCGACGAGGTGCTGCGGGCCGTGGAGCGGTTGCGGGGGGCGGTGCGGTGCGAATCCTGATCTGGCACGTGCACGGCGCGTGGACCACGTCGTTCGTGCAGGGCGACCACACCTACCTGGTGCCGGTGACGCCGCGGCGGGACGCCGACGGCCGCGGCCGCGCGCGGACCTACCGGTGGCCGGAGCGGGCCGTCGAGGTCGCCCTGGAGCAGCTGCGCACCGCCGAGGTCGACGTGGTGGTGCTGCAACGGCCCCGCGACCTGGAGCTCACCGAGCGGTGGCTCGGGCGCAAGCCCGGCGTGGACGTCCCGGCGGTGTACGTGGAGCACGACACCCCGCGCGGCGCCCCCGTCGACTCCGCGCACCCGGTGGCCGGGCGCGCGGACATCCCGCTCGTGCACGTCACCCACTTCAACTCGGTGTTCTGGGACAACGGCCGCGCACCCACCACCGTCATCGAGCACGGCGTCGTCGACCCCGGACCCCGCTACACCGGCGAGGAACCGCGGGCGGGCGTCGTCGTCAACGACCCGGTGCGGCGGGCCCGGATCACCGGCGCCGACCTGCTGCCGCGGTTCGCGGTGGCCGCACCGCTCGACGTGTTCGGCATGCGCGTCACCGAGCTCCCCGGGCACCTGGGCCTGGACCCGGAGCGCGTGCGCGCGCACGAGGACCCGCCGCAGCGGGAGATGCACCGCGCGCTGGCCCGCCGCCGCCTCTACCTGCACCCGTACCGGTGGACGTCGCTCGGGCTGGCGCTGGTCGAAGCGATGCACCTCGGCATGCCGGTCGTCGCGCTGGCCACCACCGAGGCGGTCGAGGCGGTCCCGGCCGACGCCGGGGTGCTGTCCACCGATCCGGGGGCGCTCGTGGTCGCGGTGCGGGCGTTGCTCGCGGACGCGGACCTGGCGCGCGAGATGGGCGGGGCCGCCCGCCGCGCGGCGCTCCGCCGCTACCCGCTCAGCCGGTTCCTGGCCGACTGGGACGTGCTCCTCAAGGAGGTGACGGCATGAGGTTCGACCTGGTCTCCGAGCACGCGAGCCCGCTGGCCGCGCTCGGCGGCGCCGACGCGGGCGGGCAGAACGTGCAGGTGGCGGCGCTCGCCGCGGAACTGGGGCGCCGCGGCCACGAGGTCGTGGTGCACACCAGGCGGGACTCCCCGGAGCTGCCGCCGAACGTGCGCGCCGCCGCCGGGGTGACCGTCGCGCACGTGGACGCCGGCCCGCCCCGCCCGCTGCCGAAGGACGAACTCCTGCCGCACATGGCCGAGTTCGGCGACCGCCTCGCCGACCGCTGGGCGGTGCGGCCACCGGACCTGGTGCACGCGCACTTCTGGATGAGCGGGGTGGCGGCGCACCGCGGTGCCGCCGGGCTCGACGTCCCGGTGCTGCAGACCTTCCACGCGCTGGGCCGGGTCAAGCGCGCCCACCAGGGTGCCGAGGACACCAGCCCCCCGGAGCGGGAGGCCGTCGAGGCCCGGCTCGCCCGGGACGCGGACCTGGTGCTGGCGACCTGCTCGGACGAGGTCCGGGAGCTGGTGGCGATGGGCGCGCCGCGGCACCGGCTGCGGGTGGTGCCCTGCGGCATCGACCTGGACGTGTTCGCCCCCGGCCCGCGGCCGGAGCGCGGCGGGCGGCCCCGCGTCCTCAGCATCGGCCGCCTGGTGGAGCGCAAGGGCGTGGACACCGCGATCCGCGCGCTCGCCGAGATCCCCGACGCCGAGCTCGTCGTCGTCGGCGGGCCGGGCGCCGCCGAGTGGGACGCCGACCCGGAGGTGGCGCGGCTGCGCGACGTCGCCGCGCGGCACGGGGTGCGCGACCGGGTCCGCTTCGCCGGTCAGGTGCCGCACGACGAGACGCCGGACTGGTACCGCTCGGCGGACGTGGTGGTCAGCGTCCCCTGGTACGAGCCGTTCGGGACGGTGCCGCTGGAGGCGATGGCCTGCGGCACGCCGATCTTGGTCACCTCGGTCGGCGGGCACCTGGACACCGTGGTGCAGGACGGCACCGGCCTGTTCGTCCCACCGCGCGACCACCACGGGCTGGCGCGCGAGCTGCGGTCCCTGCTCGCCGACCGGGGTCGCCGGGACCGGCTCGGCGCGGCCGGTGCGGCGCGGGTCCGGGAACGCTACGGCTGGGCGGGCCTCGCCGACGAGGTGGAGACCGCCTATCGGGGGGCGGTGCGCCGAAGGGCGCCGCTGCCCGCGCGGACGGGAGGCGCGCGATGATCGAACGGCACTTCGCGGACCTGGCCGACGCCGCTGCGCGCACCAGCGCCTCGGCGGCCACGATCGAGCAGTGGGGGCGGCGGCTCGCCGACGTCCTCGGCTCCGGCGGCAGGCTGCTCGCCTGCGGGAACGGGGGCAGCGCCGCCGAGGCCCAGCACCTCACCGGCGAGTTCGTGGGCCGGTTCCTGCACGACCGCAGGCCGTACTCGGCGATCTCGCTGCACGCCGAGACTTCCGCGCTCACCGCCGTGCTCAACGACTACGGCGAGCAGGAGATGTTCGCCCGCGGGGTCCGGGCGCACGGCCGCCGCGGTGACGTGCTCATCGCGCTGTCCACCAGCGGCCGCAGCCAGAACGTGCTGGCCGCGGTCAAGAGCGCGCACGAGATCGGCATGACCACCTGGGCGTTGACCGGGCCCGCGCCGAACACGCTCGCCGCGATCTGCGACGGGGCCGTGGCGGTGGAGTCGCCGAGCACCGCCACCGTGCAGGAGCTGCACCTGGCCCTGGTCCACGCGCTGTGCTCGGTGTTCGACGAGGTGATCGGGGTGACCGCGGGAGGAGGGCGTTGACCGTGCGGCGAGGACCTCTGGTGGTGGTCGGCGACGTGCTGCTGGACGTCGACGTGCACGGCAGCGCCCGGCGCACCTGCCCGGACGCGTCCGCGCCGGTCGTCGACGTGGCGAGCCGCGAGCGGCGTCCGGGCGGTGCCGGGCTGGCGGCCTCGATCGCCGCCCGCGCGAACGCGGAGGTCGTGCTGGTCACCGGCGTCGGCGGGCAGGCGGGTGCGGACGTGGTGCGGCTGCTCGGGGACCGGGTGCGGCTGGCCGGTCTGCCGTTCTCCGGGGAGACCCCGGGCAAGACCCGCATCCGCTCCGGCGGGCGGACGTTGCTGCGCGCCGATTCCGGCGACGGACGGGTCCTGGACGGGCCGCTGGACCCGGAGCTGCCGGGGCTGCTCCGCTCCGCGGGCGCGGTGCTGGTCTCCGACTACGGGCGCGGTGCCACCGCGAACCCGTTCCTGCGGCGGGCGCTGCGGCAGCTGCCCGCGGACGTCCCGCTGGTGTGGGACCCGCACCCGCGCGGTGGCGTGCCGGTCGGCCGCGCCGACCTCGTCGTACCGGACCTGGCCGAGGCCGTCGCGTTCACCGGCGGGTCCGAGGTGGACGATCCCGCGCTGCTCGCCCGCGCCCTGCTGCGGCGGTGGGGGTGCGGCGGGGTCGCGGTCACGCTCGGCGCCGCCGGAGCGGTGGTGGTGCCGCAGGCGGTCACCGGCCGGATCCCGGTGCAGCCGGCCCCGCCCGGCGCGGACGCGTGCGGCTCGGGGGACTGCTTCGCGGTGATCACCGCGCTCGCCCTCGCCGACGGGGCCGATCCGGTGGAGGCGGTGACCGAGGGGGTGCGGCGGGCCGGCCGGTTCGTCGCCTCCGGCGGTGCCGCGCAGCTGTCCGAACCGGAACCGCGCCCCGGCAACGGCGGCACCGGCACCGCGTTCGAGGTGGCGGAGCGGGTGCGGCGCGACGGCGGGCGGCTCGTCGTCACCGGCGGCTGCTTCGACCTGCTGCACCCGGGGCACGTGCGGCTGCTGGAACGCGCGCGGGAGCTCGGCGACGCGCTGGTGGTCTGCCTCAACTCGGACGACTCGGTGCGGCGGATCAAAGGGGTGCACCGCCCGCTGGTCGGCCACGCCGACCGCAAACGGTTGCTGGAGGCGCTCGAATCGGTCACCGCGGTCGTCGTGTTCGACGAGAGCTCGCCGTGCGCGCTGCTGGAACGGCTGCGGCCCGACGTGTGGGTCAAGGGCGACGACTACGACGTGGCGACGCTGCCCGAAGCCGAGGTGGTGCACCGCCACGGCGGGCGCACGGTCCTGGTGCCGCAGATCGCCGGGTATTCGACGAGCCGGCTGCTGACCTCGCTGCGGTCGGCCGGGTGAACGACGGGAGGAGGATCGATGGAACCGGTGGGGAACGTGCTCATCACCGGTGGGGCGTCCGGCTTGGGCGCCGCCACCGCGCAGGAGGTCCGCGACCAGGGCGGCACGCCGCTCGTGCTCGACCGCGTCGAGCCGGAGCTGGACGTGCCGCACGTCCGGGCCGACCTCGCCGACCGGGCGGCGACCGAACGGGCCGTGCACCGGCTGGTGGAACTCGCCGGGAGCCGCCTGGACGGGGTGTTCACCGCCGCGGGCATCGACTCGTGCGGCGCGCTGGACGCGGTGCCCGCCGCGGAGTGGGAGCGCGTCGTCCAGGTCAACCTGCTGGGCACGGTCGCGGTGGTGCGCTGCGCGCTGCCGCACCTGAAGGAGAGCGCGGGCCGGGTGGTCACCTGCTCGTCGACGCTCGGGCTCAAGGCGGTGCCGGACGCGACGGCGTACTGCGCCTCGAAGTTCGGCGTGCTCGGGTTCTCGCGGGCGTTGGCCGCGGAGACCGCGGGCGCGGTCGGGGTCACCACGCTGGTGCCGGGCGGGATGCACACCTCGTTCTTCGACGGACGCGACGAGCAGTACAAGCCGCCGCCGGACGCGAAGCTCAACCGGCCGGAGGACGTGGCCCGCACCGTGCTGTTCGCGCTGCGCCAACCGGCCGGCTGCGAGGTGCGGGAGCTGGTGGTGTGCTCCTCGGAGGAGGGCTCGTGGCCGTGACGGGGACCGCGCTGGTGCTGCGCGCGCTGGGGCTCGGCGACCTGCTCACCGCCGTCCCCGCGCTGCGCGCGCTGCGCCGGGCCCACCCCGGCCACCACCTGGTGCTGGCCGCACCGCGCTGGCTGGCCGGGCTGGCGCACCGCACCGGAGCCGTCGACGAGGTGCACCCGACCGGTTCCCCGGAGGCGTTCAGCTGGGACCGGCCGCCGCCGGACCTCGCGGTGAACCTGCACGGCCGCGGGCCGGGGAGCATCGACGCGCTGCTGTCCAGCGGAGCCCGCCGGGTGCTGACCCACCGGCACCGCGCGCACCCGGAACTGGACGGCCCCCGCTGGCTGGACGAGCAGCACGAGGTGCACCGGTGGTGCCGGCTGCTGCGCCACGGCGGTGTGCCCGCCGACCCGGACGACCTGCTGCTGCCGGTCCCCGGCGGGGCGCGGCGCGACGTCGTGCTCGTGCACCCCGGGGCCTCCCACGGCGCCCGCCGCTGGCCGCCGGAGCGGTTCGCGGCGGTCGCGGGCGAACTGGCCGGACGGGTGCCGGAAGTGCTGATCACCGGCAGCGGGGCGGAGCGGTCGCTGGCGCTGGAGGTCGCCCGCCGCGCCGGGCTCCCGGACTCCGCGGCCGTCGCCGGGCGGACCGACCTGCTCGAACTGGCCGCGCTGGTGGGCCGCGCCCGGCTCGTGGTGTGCGGCGACACCGGGATGGCGCACCTGGCCACCGCGTCCGGCACGCCCTCGGTGGTGCTGTTCGGCCCGGTCCCGCCGCGCCGCTGGGGCCCGCCCGAGCAGGGGCCGCACACGGCGCTGTGGGCCGGGACGACGGGGGACACGTTCGCGGAGCAACCCGACCCCGGCCTGCTCCGGATCCCGGTGGGCGAGGTGCTGGCGGCCGCGGACGCGCGCCTGGCTCCCGCTCCCGTCGCGGAGGCCGGCCGATGAGCGCCCGCGTCCTGCTGGCGGGCGGCGGCGCGCCGGCCGCAGCCACCGCCGACGCCCTGACCGCCCTCGGCCACCACGTCACCGGTCCGTTCGACGCGGACCCGCCGCCGGAGGGACCGGCGCCGGACCTCGGAGTGGTGTGCGGCGCCCGGGCGGGCATCGACGTGCTGCGGCGGCGCCTGCCGCGCGGCGCGGTCGTGCTGAACTGCTGCGCCCCGCCGTGGGAATCGACCGCCCGGCTGGCGTCCCGGCTGGGCCGGGCGGACCTGCTCGCCGTGAGCAACCCGCACCGCGCCGACGAGTCGGCCGCCGAGTTCCTGCACCCGGAGCTGGTGGTGCTCGGCGCCGCCACCGCGGCCGCGGCCGATGTGGCCGACGAGCTGTACCGGGGCGTGGCCGCGCCGCGGTTGCGCACCGACGCGGCCACCGCGGACCTGCTGCCGCAGGCGGTGGACGGGTACCTCGCGGTCCGGCGGGCCTTCACCGACGAGCTCACCGCGCTCTGCTCGGCGCTCGGCGCCGACATCGGCAGCGTCGCGGAGGCGTTGTCCTACGACGCCCGCACCGGCCGGGCGCCCTTGACGCCCGCGGTGGACGACGGCGCTGCGCTCGCCGAGCGCGCGTACCGCCGCCCGGCGAGCTGAGCGGGGCGGGAACCGTTGCGCGGCAAGCGGATCCTCGTCGTCGGCACCGGTTACGTCGGGCTGACCACCGGCGCGTGCCTGGCCTCGCTGGGGCACCGCGTGGTGTGCAGCGACGTGGACGCGGCGAAGGTCGAGCGGTCCTCCCGCGGGGAGATCGACCTGCTCGAACCCGGCCTGGCCGACCTGGTGCGCGACGGGGTCGCCGCGGGCCGGCTGGAGTTCGCCGTCGGTTCGGCGCGCGCGGCCGCCCGGTCCGAGGTGGTGTTCCTGTGCGTGCCCACCCCGATGGGCGCGGGCGGCGCCGCCGACCTGCGCGCGGTCGAGGCGGTGGTCGCGGAGATCGGCGACCGGGTGCCGCGCGGCGGGCTGCTGGTGGCGAAGTCGACGGTCCCGGTGGGCACCTCGGCGCGGCTGGCCCGGCTGCTCGGCCGGGACGACGTGGGGGTGGTCAGCAACCCCGAGTTCCTCCGCGAGGGGTCCGCGGTGCGCGACTTCCTGCACCCGGACCGGATCGTGCTCGGCTCCGACGACCCGGCCGCCGTGGAGCGGGTCGCCGCGCTGTACGCGGCGGTGGACGCACCGGTGGTGCGCACCGGCGCGGCCAGCGCGGAACTCGTCAAGTACGCGGCGAACTGCTTCCTGGCGACGAAGCTGTCCTACGTGAACGCGGTCGCCGCCCGGTGCGAGCGCGCCGGCGCGGACATCGCCGACCTCACCGCGGCGATGGGACGGGACCACCGCATCGGCCCGGAGTTCCTGCGCCCGGGGCCGGGCTGGGGCGGGTCCTGCCTGCCGAAGGACGCGGCGGCGCTGCTGCGGCTCGCGGAGGCCGCGGGCACCGGTTTTCCCGCGCTGCGCGCGGCGATCGACGCCAACGCGCGGCAGCGGGCGCGCATGGTGCGCAAGGTCGCCGCCGCGTGCGGGTCCGGCTCGGCGCGGTCGCTGCGCGGGGTGCGGCTGGGGCTGCTCGGGCTCACGTTCAAGGCGGGCACGAACGACCTGCGGGACTCGCCGGCCCTGGCGGTGGCGCGGGCGCTGGCCGCCGAGGGCGCCGAGCTCGTCGCCTGCGACCCGGCGCTGCGGCCCGGCGGGGCCGAGGTCGGCGCGGACGTGCGGCTGGTCGCCGACCCGTACCGGGCCGCGGCGGGCGCGGCGGGGCTGGTGCTGCTCACCGAATGGCCCGAGTTCCGCTCGCTCGACTGGCGGCGGCTCGCGGCATCGCTGGCGCGCCCGGTGGTCGTCGACACCCGGGACCACCTCGATCCGGCGGTGCTGCGGCGGGCGGGGCTGCGCTGGCGCGGTGTGGGGCGTCCGCCGGTGGATCCGGGCTGAACGCGGGCCGCGCGGGCTGAACGCAGGTGGCCGATCCGGGCTGAGCGCAGGCCGTGCGGCTCCGGGCTGAGCGCGCGCCGCAGTCGAACACGCCCAGTGCTCAATTCTCCCCGCCAGCGTCCCGCTTCACCCTTTCGAGCAGGGAGTTCGGGAGAGCGCGAACACAAATTGTGCCGATCTCGGGAGTCGCCTCGTCACGGTGGAGCGCGGTCCAGGTGCCTGCTCACCCCCGGTGACGTCGAGCCCCTGGCCGGAGTTGACCCCCGATCGGCCCGAGGACTGGATCGTGCGCTCTGCACTGACGACGATGTTCCAAGCGCTGCGCCACCGCAACTACCGCCGCTGGGCGACCGCCGACTTCGTGTCGGTCACCGGTGCGTGGATGCAGAACCTCGGCCTGAACTGGCTGGTGCTGACCAAGACCGGGTCGGCGAGCCTGCTCGGGCTCTCCCTGCTGTTCCAGGCCGTTCCGGCGCTGCTGCTGGGCCCGTGGGCCGGCACCGTCGCCGACCGCTGGCCCGCGCGCCGCGTCCTGGTGGTCACCCAATCGCTGCACGTGCTGCTGGCGCTGGCGCTGGCGGGCGCGGCGATGTGGGACGCGCCGCTGGCGGTGATCTACGGCAGCGCCGTGCTCACCGGGCTGGTCACCGTGTTCGACGGTCCGGCGCTGGGGCGGTTCGGTTCCCAGCTGGTGCCGCGCGACACCTTGGGCAACGCGCTCGGCCTCGGCTCGATCCTGAGCTCCGGCGGCCGGATCCTCGGCATGAGCCTGGCGGGCGCGCTGGTCGCGTTCACGGGGGAACCGATGCTGTTCGTGCTCAACGCAGCGAGCTTCGCCGGGGTGATCGCGGTGATCTGCCTCGTGCGCGAGGACGAGATGTTCTCGCTCGCGGAGAGCCCGCCGGAGCGCAGCGGCGTCAAGGAGGGCGCCCGCTACGTGCTCGGCAGCGGGCCGCTGCTGGTGCTGTTCGCGCTGACCTTCGTGCTCTCCAGCCTGGGCCGGAACTACCAGGTCACGATGGCGGCGATGAGCGAAGGACCGCTCGGCGCCGGGCCCGTCGGCTACAGCGTGCTGTCCGTGGTGTTCGCGGTGGGCACGGTCATCGGCGGTTTCCTGGCCGCCTCCCGGCAGGAGCTGACGTTGCGGCTGCTGCTGGTCATGGCGGTGGCGACGAGCGTGCTGCAGGCGGTGGCGGGTTCCGCGTCGAACCTGGTGGTGTTCGCGCTGGTGCTGCTGCCGATCGCGGCGGGCGCGGTGGTGATCGACACCGCGGCCAGCACCCGCATGCAGCTGGACTCCGCGGAGGAGATGCGCGGTCGCGTCCTCGCCGCCAAGGGCATGGTGACCGCGGCCTCCGGCGCCGTCGGTGGCCCGGTGCTGGGCTGGCTGTCCGAGCACGCCGGGCCCGGGCGGGCGCTGGAGGTCGCCGGGCTGGCGACCGTCGCGGCCACCGCCCTGGCCTGGTCCCGGTTCGCGAAGATGCGCGAGCGCCGCGAGCTGCCCGCCCACGTCAAGTGGGTGCGGCTGGTGGACGTGCGCACCGAGGACCCCGCCCCCGGGCGCACCCCCGAACCGGCGGCGGGCACCGGTCCGCCCCGCGGACCGCGGAACCCGCGGCCGGTGCATCGGCGCAGCGCGGGTGGCCTACGGGCGGGTGGCCTACGGGCGGGCGGCCTACGGGCGCGGACCGGCTCCGCGGAACCGGCGGTCCCGGCGGCCGCCGAGCGCTGAGGCTCACCACAGCAGCAGGTCCAGCGCCCTGGTCACGAAGAATCCCGCCAAGAGCAGCACCACCAGCAGGATGACGGCCCACCACACCCACTTCGCGGGCCGGGCCGTCGCCTTCTCGGTGTGCGCGAGCCCGCGGGTGGCCTCCCCGGATTCCGGCGGCGTCTCCCCGGCGGGCACGCCGCCGCCCGGTTCCAGACCGGGCGTGCGGTCCGGGTCGGGATCCGGCGGTGGGGTGGTCTCGTCGTGCGGCATCCTCTCCGGCTAGCCGCGCGGCGCGGACGCGAAACGGTGCGCGGTCAACCCGGCCGGACGGTGCGCTTGTCGCGGACCCGCCCGCGCAGGTCGTGGATGACGACTTCGCCGCCCTCGTAGCGCAGTTCCAGGCAGGCGTCCTCGACCGCGTCGGCCTGGCACGGAACGTGGCGTTCGGCGGCGCCGCCTCCGACGACCTTCCAGCCGTCGCGTTCGGCGGGGACGACGTGCAGCACGCTCATGTGATCCTCTCGTCGTGGTCGCCCTCCAGGCCTTGCCGCCCGCACCGGACGCCAAACCCCGATCACTGGCGCGATCCCACCCCGGTCGTGAGCTCCCGCCACCGGCCGCCGGGGGTGCGGGCGGCCAGTTGCGGAGTCGCCGTGCCGGTGCCGCGCCGCAGGCCGTCCAGCATCTCCAGCACCGCTTCGAGACCGGAGCGGGACGGGCACCACCCCAGCTCCGCCCGGGCGCGGGAGACGTCCATCAGCGGCAGCCGCAGCACCGCGTCGAACAGGTCCGGCGAGGCGGGGACCAGGTGCAGCCGCCAGGCCGCGGCGAGCGCCGCCCGCACCGCTCGCGCCGGGATCCGCACCGGGCGCGTGCCGAAGTGCTCCGCCAGCAGCCGCGGGTCCACCACCGGGTCGGCCGCGACGTTGAACGCGCCGCGGACCGGGTTCCGCACCGCCGCGCGGAACGCCTCGGCGAGGTCCGCGCTGTGCACCGCCTGGAAGCGGAGGCCCGGGACGTCCGGGAAGGCGGGGAACCCGGCGGGGCGGACCAGCCGGCCCGGCACCAGCGGGCCGCCGAACAACCGCCGCTGCTCGGCCGCGGCCCCCGCCTTGAACACGAAACCGGGCCGGAACCGCACGATCCGGGTGTCGCCGCCGCGGTGCTCGAACGCGTCCAGGCAGCGCTCCAGGTACGCCTTCTCCCTGGTGTAGGCCGCACCCGGCCAGCCGTCGGTGGGCCAGTCCTCGTCGACGGTGCGGCCCGGACCGGGGGAGTAGGCGCCCACCGAAGAGGCGTACAGCAGCGCGGGCACCCGCTCCGCCGCGACGGCCTCGAACAACCGCAACCGGCCCAGCACGTTGTTGCGCCACGTCGTGACCGGGTCGTGCGTCGGCTGGAAGATCCACGCCAGGTCGATCACCGCATCGGCGTGGCGCACCCGGCGAGCCAGGTCGTCGCGGGTGATGTCGCACCGCGCGAAGTCCACCCCCGGCAGCCCCCGCGCGGGGACGCGGCGCGCGAGCCCGGTGATCCGGCCGATGCCCGGGTCGGCGGCGAGGGCAGCGACGACGCTCGTGCCGATGTTGCCGGTGGCGCCGACGACGACCACGTGCGGGCCGTCGCGGCGGGGTGACGTGCTCATCGCGGTCTCCACGGTCGTCGATTCCGGTCCCGTCCCGCGTACCCGGCACCCGCCGGGCACATGCGCCGCGGTTTGCGACGGTGGTCCGCGGGGCAAGCCGGGAGCAGGACGCGGCCGCGGCGAGACGGGAGGCCGGCCATGGACGCCGATCCGACCGGCGGGCAGGACTGCACGATCACCTTCGTGGGCACGGCGACGGTGCTGCTGCGCCTCGGCGAGTTCGCCTTGCTCAGCGACCCGAACTTCGTGCGCCGGGGGCAGTGGGTGCACATCGGGCACGGGCTGCTCACGCGGCGGCGCACCGAACCGGCGATGACGATCGACGAACTGCCCCCGCTGGACGGGCTCGTGCTGTCCCACCTGCACGGCGACCACTTCGACCGGGTCGCCGCGCGCGAGCTGCCCCGCGACCTGCCGATCTTCACCACCCACCACGCGGCGCGACGGCTCGGCCGGACCGGGTTCACCGAACCGGTGCCGCTGCCGCGCTGGGGGCGGGAGACGATGACCAAGGGCGGTGCGCGGCTGACCATCACCTCCCTGCCCGGCAAGCACGCGCGGGGCGTGCTGAGCGCCGTGGTGCCCCCGGTGATGGGCACCCTGGTGGACTACGAGCCGCCGGTGGGGCGCGGGCTCCGGCTCTACCTGACGGGCGACACCCTCGTGCACGACGACCTCGCCGCGATCGGGGAGCGGTTTCCCGGGATCGACGTGGCGCTGGTGCACCTCGGCGGAACCCGGGTGCTCGGGCAGCTGCTCACCATGGACGGGCCGGTAGGGGCCGATCTGCTGGAGCTGCTGCGCCCGAGCAAGGCCGTCCCCATCCACTACGACGACTACGGGCTGTTCAAGTCGCCGCTGTCGGAGTTCGAGCGCGAGGTCCGCCGCCGCGGCATCGCCGGCGTCGAGCACGTGGTGCGCGGGGACTCGCTCGCCCTGTTCGCCCCGGGTGAGGAACCGGGCCCCACCGCCGATCCGGCGCGGGTGACCGTGCGGCGGCGCGCACCGCTCGGCGGGCGGTGACGGAGCGGGACGCGTTCCAGGTGTCGATCCCGCGGCCGCGGGTACGCGGTGGGTCGGCCCGCGGCGACGACAGGGGGCGCAGCCGGATGAACGAACCTCGAACCTCGATCCCCGGCGTGACGATGGGCGTGGAGGAGGAGTTCCTGCTGCTCGACGCCCGTTCGGCGCGCCCGGTCCCGCGCGCGGGCGACGTGCTCGCGGACGCGGGCGCGCTGCCGGGCCGCGCCGAGGGCGCCACGTTCCAGCCGGAACTGCACCGCAGCCAGGTGGAGGCCGCGACCGGCCGGTGCACGACCGCGGACGCGCTGCGCGCCCAGCTGGTGGACGACCGCCGCCGCCTGGCCACCGCGGCGGCCGGGCGGGACGCGATGCTGGTGTCCGCCGGTACGCCGGTGCTGGACGGCCCGCCGCCCGGGATCACCGATGAGGCCCGCTTCGCCCGCATCGCGGACGCCTACGCGAGCGTGATGACCGAGTACCAGGCGTGCGGGTGCCACGTGCACGTGGCGGTTCCGGACGAGGAGGCGGCGGTCGGGGTGGTGAACCACCTGCGGCCGTGGCTGCCGACCTTGCTGGCGCTGACGGTGAACTCGCCGTTCCACCGGGGCCGGGACACCGGCTGCGCGAGCTGGCGGATGGTGCAGCAGCTGGGCTTCCCCGGTTCGGGCGTCCCACCGCGGTTCGACTCCCCCGCGGCCCACCGCGACGAGGTCGCGCGGCTGGTGGACTGCGGGAGCCTGGTGGATCCGGAGATGTCCTTCTGGCTGGCCCGCCCGTCACCCCGGTTGCCGACCGTGGAGCTGCGGGTCGCCGACGCGCTGACCACCGCCGAGGAGGCCGTGTTCCACGCGGTGCTGGCTCGGGCGGCGGTGCGGACCGCGCTGCTGGCGGTGACGGCGGGCGTGCGGCCACCCGCGGTCCGGGACCAGGTCGCGGCGGCCGCGGTGTGGGCGGCGGCGCGGCACGGCATCGGCGGTTCGCTCGTTGACCCGGTCCGCGAGGCCCGCGCGCCCGCCGCCGTCCTGCTGCGGCGGTTGCTGGAGTGGATCGAGCCCGCGCTGCGCGCCGCGGGGGACGCCGCGGTCGTGCACGAGGGGATCGCGAACCTGGTGCGCCGGGGCGCGGGCGCCGACCGGCAGCGCCGCGCCGCGGTCGGGGGACCCCGCGCCGTGGCGTTCGCGCTGGCGCGCCGCACCGCTGAACCGAGCGCCGAGCACGTCCGAGAGGAGAGCAGATGAGCGCCCCCGCCACCGGCACCACCTCGGCCCGCCTGCCGAGCCCGCGCGGGCCGCTGTCCGAGGCGGTCATCGCCGCCCTCGGGTCCGCGCCGCCCGCTCCGCCGCTGCCCGAGCCGGACGGCGCCGACCCGTTCGGCGAGGACGTGGCGCTCGCGCTGCACACCTGCTACGAGCTGCACTACCGCGGTTTCCGCGGCGTGGCACCGGACTGGGAGTGGAACGCCGGGTTGCTGCACTGGCGCGCGAGCCTGGAACACCTGTTCCACGACGCGCTGCGCGCGCACGTCGCGGGCGGGGACGACGTGGCGGGCGAGCTCGACGGGCTGCTGACCGAGGTGGTGCCCGGGGACGGCGTCTCGCACCACCTCCGCGACCACGGGACGTGGGAGCAGATGCGCGAGTACTTCGCGCACCGGTCGATCTACCACCTGAAGGAGGCCGACCCGCACGCCTGGGTCATCCCGCGCCTGCAGGGCCGGGCGAAGGCGGCGCTGGTCGCCGTCGAGTTCGACGAGTTCGGCGGCGGGCGCGGCGAGGACGTGCACGCGCAGCTGTTCGCCGACCTGCTGGACGCGGCCGCGATGGATTCCGGCTACCTGCGGTACCTGGACGTGGTGCCCGCGCCGCAGCTCGCGATCGTGAACCTGATGTCGATGCTCGGCCTGCACCGCTCGTCGCGGGGGGCGCTCGTCGGCCACTTCGCGGCCGCGGAGATCAGCACCGCGCCGAGCGCGCAGCGGCTGGCGACCGCGCTGGAGCGGCTGGACGCACCGGCGCCCTGCCTGCGGTTCTTCACCGAGCACATCGAGGCCGACGCCGTGCACGAGCAGATCATGCGCCACGACGTGGTCGGGGACCTGCTCGACCGGGAACCGGAGCTGGCAGGCGACGTCGTCTTCGGCGTCCAGGCGACGGAGTTCCTGGAAGGCGCACTCGCCGAGCGGCTGCTCGGGTCGTGGCGCGCGGAGGTGAGCTCGTTGCGGCGACCGCTGGATCAGCCGACGGTCCGGTGACCGCTGAGCCGGCGGGCGTCCGGTGACCGCTGGAGCAGCGGCAGTCCGGCGTCCGCTGAACCAGCGGCGGCCCGGCGAGCGCTGGATCAGCCCGCGGCCCGGTGGCCGCTGGGCCAGCCAGTTTCCCGGTGATCACTGGGCCGGCCGACGTCCCCGCGGATGCCGGACTAACCGGCGTCCCGCCGGGTGCGGCGCCGGTGGCTGGTGTCGCACAGCGGGAACCGGCGGCTGCGCCGGCAGGCGCACACGGCCACTACGAACCGGTCGCAGCGCACGGTGGTGCCGTCGGGCGCGACCAGCTCCACCGGCCCGTCGACGAGCACCGGGCCGTCCGGTACGACGCGCACCCGGCGCGCCGGGTCACGTCCGGGCACCGCGGATCACCACCAGTTCTTCGCAGCGCTGCCCGGGTTCGATCAGCCCGCGCTCGGCCAGGAAACCGGCACGGCGCCGCAGCACCGGGCCGAACGGCTGGGTGCGGCGCGCCGGGATCGACACGTCCAGCCCGGCGGTGCCGAGCCGCCGCACCGTTTCGTCCACATCGGACACCGAGGACTGCACGAGCAGCAGCACCCCGGCGGGCCGCAGCATCCCGGGCACCGCGGCGCACAGCGCGTCCAGCACCGCCCGCCCGTCGGGGCCGGCGTCCCAGGCCCGCGCGGCGCGGTGCCGCGGCGGACGTTCCCGCGCCGAGGGCACGTACGGCGGGTTGGACAGCACCAGGTCGAACCGCTCGTGCGCCGAGAGTTCCAGCGAGCGCACCCGCCGGGCCCGCACCGGCAACCGGTGCAGGCGCGCGTGGGCGCGGGCGGTGAGCACCGCCCGCGCGGACACGTCGATCGCGGTGACGTCCTCGGCACCGGCGCGCGCCGCCGCCAGGGCGAGCGCCCCGGTGCCGGTCCCGACGTCGAGCACCCGGGTTCCGGCGTCCACCGCCTCCTGCCGCAGCGCCCGTTCCAGCAGCCGCGTGTCGCCCTGCGGCCGGTAGACGCCCGGTGCGCTGAGCCAGCGTGGGGCGGCGGTGGGCCCGGGTGCGGTGCGCGTCATCGCGCCCGGCCGCCGCGGCCGCCCATCAGGCTCGTGCCCAGCGCCCCGGCCCCGGCGAGGATCAGCAGCGCACCGGCGATGACGTTGCTCCACACCATGCCCGCCGAGGGCGTGGCGGTCGGAACGATCCAGGTGGACACGATCAGCCAGGCGCCCAGCGGCACCAGCACCCAGCTCAGCCCGCCGCCGCGCTCGAACAAGCCGGTGAGCCCGAGTCCGATGGCGACCGCGACCAGACCGATGATCAGGTTGTGCGTGCGCATGCCCGGTTGGGCTAGGTCGAAGCCGAGGACCCAGGGGGAGATCGCCGCCCACAGCCCGGCCAGCGCGACCACGCCGTCGGCGACGACGGTCTGCGGCGAGCCGAGAGCGCCGCCGTACTGCTGCTGCAACGACACCACGTCGGGGTGATCGCGCATCGATGCTTCGCGCGACGTCCGCTCGGTCATGATGGACCCCTTTCGCGAGGAGTTTCCTTCGCCTTCCAGGGGTCGCCGCCGGGCGGGCCGGGGAAACGTGCCTCCGCGGATCCGCGCACCGCCGATCTCCGGAACGGGTCCCCGGCGGGCCCGGCGTGCCGCGATCAGGCGCCGGGGGAGATGACCTCCAGCGCGAGGGCGCGCCCGGCGACGAGGTGCCGGATCCCCTCGGCGGCGGCCGACGCGACCTGCTCCGGACCGGCCTGCTCCGGGCCGAGCAGCGCGGTGACGGCCGCGGCGAGCACCCGTTCGGGGTCGTCGACCGGCAGCCGCGGCGGGCGAACGGCCGCGGCGGCGAACCCGGTGGTCAGCGCGTGCAGCGCCAACGCCTGCTCGGCCAGCGGCCAGTCGGTGCGCGCGAGCCCGTGGTCCCGCCAGATCGGCAGCACGTCGGCCATCACCGCGTCCGGCCCCAGCGCGGCGAGCAGCTCCGCCGACCGGGGATCGTCGGCCAGCACGCCGAGCAGGTGGTCGTCCCCGCTGCGCAGTCCGCTGACGAACCGGCGTTCGGTGGCGGTGCGCAGCATCCGCGGGCACAGCCGGGACGGCCGTGCCAGGTCCGGGTCGGCGGTGACCGCGGCGATCGCTTCGTCGGCCATCGCGAGGAAGTCCCGGCACACCAGGCCGAGCAGCAGGTCCTCCTTCGTCTTCCAGTACAGGTAGACGGTTCCCTTGCCGATGTGGGCCCGCTTGGCGACCTCGGCGATCGTGACGCCCTTGCTCCCGCGGTCGAGCAGCAGCTCGCCTGCGGCGGCGAGGATGCGCGCCGCTTTCGGCGAAGCGTGCTCGGGCAGGTCAGCCAACGGGTGCCTCCTGTTCCGGTGCGGGTTCCCCCAGGACGTCGCCCACGATATCGACGCTCGCTCCCGTGACCGCGTCGTCCTGGCGCATCAGCCGTTGCACCAGGCGCTTGCCCGGCCGGGTCTTCGCCAGCTTCGGCATCGCCCGGCGCAGCAGGATCTGGCGCCGGGAGTCCGCGACGAAGATCTTGCGCTGCTCGAAGGCGTTGCGCTGGAACCGCTCGATGTGCGGGCGGAGCATCGTCTCCCACTCGCCCAGGGCCCGTTCGACGTCGTCCGGGTGCCGTTCGAGCACGGCGCCGAGCAGGTCCGCGCCGGTGAACCCGGCCGAGACGCCCATCCCGGCGTAGAGCGTGACGCACCAGGCCGAGTCGCCGACGAGGACGACCCGGCCGCGGTGCCAGGTGTCGAGCCGCACCTGCTCGACCGAGTCGAACAGCAGCCGGTCCGAGGATTCGGCCGTGGCCACCACGTCGCCGAGGGTGCCGCCGAGCGGCCGGGGTCTGAAGGCGGCCCGGATGCTCTCGCCGGGCGGCCGGGCGAACTCGGCGTCGACGTCGTCGGTGCGGTAGGTCAGCAGGACGGTGGGGTCGTGGTCGGTGAACGCGAAGACCCACATCGAGCGGTCCGGTTCGAGCAGCGTGGCGCCTTGGCCGGGCAGGAGTCCCGGGGGCGTGCCCGGGTATTCGCACGCGGCGATCATGTAGTCCAGCCGGTGCAGGTGCTCCTCGTGCGGGCCGAAGACGAGGGAGCGCACGGTGGAGCGCAGCCCGTCCGCGCCGACGACCAGGTCGTAGCGCTCGGTGGTCGTGGTGTCCGTCGCGGTGTCGAGCAGGGTCACGTCCACTCCGCCCGGCTCCTGCTCGATCGCGGTCGGCACCGTCGAGTACCGGACTTCCGCGTCCGCGGGCAGCGCCGAGAACGCGGCCCGCTCCGCGTCGCCGCGCAGCATGACCCACGGCTTGCCGGGGATGTCGGCGAACGAGGTGCCGGGCCGGCGCCGACCCTTCCGATCGAGGTCGAGGTGCTGCGCGGTGCCGGACCGGTCGTGCATCGCGTCGAGGATCCCGAGCCGCCGCGCGGCGTGCCTGCCCGCGCCGAACAACGCGACGAAGTAGCCGCCGGAGCGGCGCGCGGGCGCCCGTTCGACGAGCACCGGTGTCCAGCCCGCCCGGTGCAGCCGCGCCGCCGTGGCGAGTCCGCTGATGCCCGCTCCGATCACGAGCGCGCGGCCCGCGGTGGTGTCGTTGCCCATGCCTCAGACCATACTGACCAAAATGTTCATTCGGTCAGTCAGTGATGTGGGTCTCACCATCACGTGTGCGCGGAGCCCGCGTCCGGGTATGGCCGGTGAACGCGTGCTCGTCGATCGCGCCGTCGGGAGGAGGCGGAGGGTGACGTCCCAGGAGCCCGGACCTGGAGGTGCCGCAGGCGGGCCGGAACTGCTCCGGCGCTGGCTGCGCTCGCTCTCCGAGCACGTCCGGGACCACGCCGACACCTGGCTGCTGCTGCTCAAGGGCGTGGTGGCCGCGACCCTGTCCTGGTGGATCGCGGCCGGGGCCCTGGGGGCGCAGGCCGCGTCCTTCGCCCCGTTCTCGGCGGTGCTGCTGGTGCACTCGACGGTCTCGCGGTCGTTGAACCACTCGGTGCGGTACCTGGCCGCGATGGTCGCGGGCATCGTGCTGGCCGGGGTGGTCATCACGCTGGGCGGCGCGGGCATCGCGGTGTTCGCGCTCGTGGTGGCGCTGGCCCTGCTCATCGGGCAGTGGCGCCGGTTGGGCAGCCAGGGCTGGCAGGTGGCGGTCGCGGTGATGTTCGCCTACCAGTACTTCGTGCAGTCCGAGGACCAGCAGGCCAGCTGGGCGCAGCTCGGCGCCCTGTGCGGGTTGGTGCTGCTCGGCTCGGTCGTCGGCGTCGGCACGAACCTGCTGCTGGTCCCGCCGTTGCGCTACCGGTCGGCCGAGCACGGCGTGCGCGCGCTGAGCCGGTCGGTCGCGAACTGCCTCGACGAGTTCGCCGAGGCCGTGGACGACGGCCTGCCGTCCCGGGACCGGGCCCAGGAGCTGTGGTCTCGCGCGCAGGACCTGCAAGGGCTCGCGGCGAGCGCGCGGCACGGCCTCGACGACGCCGCCGAGACCCAGCGGTTCAACCCGCGCAAGCTGCTGGCCGGGGCGCCGCGGTCGTTCACCGGGCA
Organism: Saccharopolyspora sp. 7B; assembly: GCF_020177435.1. Lineage (NCBI taxonomy): Bacteria > Bacillati > Actinomycetota > Actinomycetes > Pseudonocardiales > Pseudonocardiaceae > Saccharopolyspora > Saccharopolyspora sp. 7B. Next base: position 36,118 of record NZ_JAIUKC010000049.1, read on the forward strand.
CCACTACACGGTCAACGCGCTCACCCGGGTGATCAACGAGTTGCAATCGGTCGCGCGCTCGCTGGACACCGACGACGAGGCCGAGGACGAGCCGCAGCGGCGGTGGACCTCGTCCTTCGGGGAGCTGCTGTCCGCGGTCGGCGAAGCGTGCCGCAGCCTCGGCGAGGTGCACTCCGCGGCCGACCTGCGCGACGGCGGGGAACTCGCCGACCGCGTCGAACGCGCCCGGCGGTGCGGGGCGGAACTCGCCGAGCGGCGAGTGGCGGAGGGGATCGACGCGGCGACGCCGTGGCCGATCTTCCGCGCGCTCACCACCGACGCCCGCCGCCTGGTCGACGACCTGATCAGCGCCCACGACGACCTGAAGCGCCTCGGCTGACGCGGGGTGCCGGTCAGGGGCGCGTTCATCACGGCGAGCGGGAACCTGCTGGTGGACTTCACCTCCAACGCCGACGCGGAGATGCAGGGACGGGCGCAGGTCGCGCGGCTCCACCACATGACCGACGACAAGGGTGTTCGCGACCTGCCGTCCTTCTTGCCGGCCCGCGACACCACGCGCCCGTCGCGAATCGCGATCAGCGGTGGACGCCGCACGCCGGCTGCGGAACGCGTCGTCGTCCTGCCGGTTGTGCGGCGCTGTTCGCGTGGGGGTGCCGCCGGGCCTGGACGCGTCGGGGCGTCGCCCGCTGCGGCGACCAGGGGGCCGAGTCCGAAGTGGACCGCCGGAATTCCTCGGCGTGGCGGCGGAACCGCGTCGAGGGACCGGAAACCGGGCGGGATGGAGGAAGGCGGGACGGACGGCCCGCGGGCGGCCGCCGGATCCGGCTCAGCCGACCAGTCCGCTGATGGTCTGCTCCCAGGTGGTGGCGAGGGCCGGGGTGGTGAGGCCGAGTTGGGCGAGGACGGCGACGCAGCGGCCGTCGGCGGCGTGCAGCCGGACCACGGAGGTGGGACCGCGCACGCCGTGCGGCCGGGTGATGCGGGCCTCGGCGAGGTCGGCGGGGTGGAAGGCGGCGTTGCAGCCGCCGGAGACCATCGTGATCATGTTGCCGCGGTGCTCGACGAGGTCGAGCGCGCCGGTGTGCAGCTGGAGGCAGCCGCGGTTGAGCACGCCGATGCTCAGCGGCACCCCGGTGTCGCACAGGTGGCAGAGCAGGTCGACGACCTGCGCCGGTTCGACCGCGACCCCCGCGTCGGCTCCGGAGGTGGCGTCGGCGAGCAGCCCGTCGAGGGTGCCGAGCTGGTCGGAGGAGTCGCCCGCCGGTTCGGCGCGGGATTCCTCCGCCGCGGCGGGCCGCGCCATCCGCAGCAGGTCCATGGCGAAGGTTCCGCGGTGCGACACCAGGTAGCCGCGGTGCACCACGCGGTGCAGGTGGTCGAACATCCACAGCCCCGGTGGTTCGTGGCGCCCCTCGTCGGCGTCCATCGCGACGAACGCCCGCACCGACGGCCGGTGCAGCCGCAGCAGCACCGCGTCCGGGACGAGCGGCAGCGGGTCCCCGGTGAAGCTGGGCGGGGCGTAGGTGCCGAGGTCGCTGATCAGCGCGGTGCCGTTGGCGGTCATGGCGACGCACTCGTCGAGCAGCGGCAGGTGCGCGGCGAGCGCGTCCACGTCGAGGTCGAGCCGTGCGCCGTGCGAGCCGGGCCGGTTCAGCAGCAGGTCGAGGTCGGTCCGGGAGCCGGTGCCCGCGGCGCCGCGGGACGGATCAGGTGGGTGCAACGTCGAGGTCCTCACTGGTCGGCGGGGACGGAACTGAATCTTAGGCGAGCCTAACCTAATATCGACGCTCCGGGGTGCTCGCCCGGTCGTCGATCCCCGCCGGGAAGCGGTTCTTGCGGGGTCTTCGTTAACGGTTTACGGTTCACGAACCCGGTGGCGACGCGGCCACCGGTTCGGTTTCGAAGGAGAACCGTTCATGGAATCCGACTCGCTGACCTCCGGCGGCGAGCGCGCGCCCGGCCGCGCCACCCCCGGCTCGAAGGTCGGCCGGTACCGCTACCTGGTGCTCGCCGCGGTGACGCTGGGCATCGCGGTCAACTACCTCGACCGCGCCACGATCAGCGTCGCGCTGCCGGACATGGAAGCCGACCTCGGCATGTCCGACGCGCTGGCCGGCGTGCTGCTGTCCTCGTTCTTCTGGACCTACTCGGCCGCCCAGCTGCCCGCCGGGTTCCTCGCGGGCAGGCTCGGGCCGCGGAAGCTCATCGCGCTGTCCGCGCTGGTCTTCGGCGCGGTCACGATGCTGATGGGCCTCGCCTGGGGCGTCGGCTCGCTGGTCGTGCTGCGGCTGCTGCTGGGAATCGGGGAGGCGCCCGCGTTCCCGGCCGCCGCCCAGGTGGTCTCCGAGTGGTTCCCGAAGGGGGAGCGCAGCTTCGCCTCCGGCACCTTCAACAACGGCAACCCGATCGGCTCGACGCTGTGCATCCCGCTGGTCGCGCTGCTCGTCGCGAGCTTCGGCTGGCGGGCCTCGTTCCTGGTGACCGGCGGCCTCGCCGTCGCCTACGCCGTCGGGTGGTGGTTCTTCTACCGCTCGCCGCGCGAATCCCGGCGGGTCGGCGACGCCGAACTCGCGCACATCCGCTCCGGGCAGGAGGAACGCGCGGACGCCGAGCAGCCGGTGGCGGTGTCCTGGAAGTCGCTGTTCCGCCACCGCGCCGTGTGGTCGATGATGATCGGCTTCTTCTGCATCAACTTCGTCGCGTACTTCTTCATCACCTGGTTCCCGACGTACCTGGTGAACACCTACGACCTGACGCTGCTCAACTTCGGGTTCCTCGGGATGGTCCCCGGCATCGCCTCGATGCTCGGCGGCTGGACGGGCGGGCTCGTGTCGGACTGGCTGGTGCGCCGCGGCACCGACCTCACGACGGCGCGCAAGGGCTGCCTCGTCGGCGGGCTGCTCGGCACCTCGGTGATCGCGCTGGCCGTGGTCTCGCCCGGGGTGGGCACGGCGCTGGTGGCGCTGTCGGTGTCGTACTTCTCCAGCACGTTCGCCGCCGCGTCCGTGTGGTGCCTGCCCGCGGACGTGGCGCCCACCGCCGCGCACGTCGGCTCGCTCGGCGGGATCCAGAACGCCGCCGCCAACTGCGCCGGGATCGTTTCGCCGATCCTGATCGGCGTGATCACCGGGATCACCTCGTCGTTCGCGGTGCCGCTGCTGATCGCGGGCGGGGTGGCCGTGCTCGGCGCGCTGAACTACGCGTTCTTCATGCCGCGGCTGCGGCCGCTCGCCACCGAGGAGACCGCGTGATCGAGATCAGCGAGCTGACCGACCGGGTGCGCGGCGTCGTGCGCGCGCTCGGCGCCCCCGCGGAGGTCGCCACCGAGGTCGCCGACCACCTGGTGCGGGCCGAGCTCTCCGGGCACGCCAGCCACGGCGTGCTGCGGTTGCCGCAGTACGCCGCCGAGATCGAGCGCGGGCTGATCGTCGCCGGGGCGCGCGCGGAAGTCGTCAGCGCGACACCCGCGGCGATCGTCGTCGACGGCCACCACGGCTTCGGCCACCACGCCGCCGCGCTGGCCACCGAGGAGGCCGCCGTCGCCGCCGAACGCCTCGGCGTCGCCGCCGCCACCGTCCGCCGCAGCACCCACATCGGCCGCCTCGGCGAGTACGCCGAACGGCTCGCCGCGCGCGGGCTCGTCGCGCTCGTGCAGGTCGGCGCCGCCGGACCCGGCGTGGGCAGCATGGCGCCGTTCGGGAGCGGCAGCGGCAGGCCCTTCCTCAACACCAACCCGTGGTCGGTCGGCGTCCCCGCCGCCGACGGCGCGATCGTGTTCGACGGTTCGATGTCGACCATCGCCGAGGGCAAGGTGCACGCCGCGAAGCGCACCGGTGATCCGTTGCCGGAGGGCGCCGTGCTGACCGCGGACGGCCTGCCGGGCACCGACCCGGAGGACTTCTACGCCGACGGCACGCTGACCCCGCTCGGTGGCGCGCTCGCCGGGCACAAGGGCTACGGGCTGGCCCTGGCCGCCGCGCTGCTCGGCGGCCTCGCGCACGCCGACGGGTCCGCCGCCTCGCTGCGCGGCCTGGCGCGGCTGCGCGGACCCGACGAGGACCCGGCGGGCCTCGGCGGTGTCACGATCATCGCGCTCGACCCGGGCGCGGTCGGCGAGCGGGACGCCTACGCCGCGACCACCGGCCGGGTCGCCGCCGCGCTGCGCGCCGACGGGGTGCTGGTGCCCGGCGACCTGGAACGGCGCAGCCGCGCCGAAGCCGGTACCTCCGTCGCGCTGCCGCCCGGAACCCTCGCCGAACTCGCCGCCCTCGAAACCAGCCTGTTGTGACCGACCACCCCGAAAGGACCGACATGACCGCGCCGAACCGGCCGATCATCCTCACCGCCGCCCCCGTCGGCTTCGCCGCGGACGGGTCGGTGGACCTGGCGGCCTCGCGCCGCATCCTCGAGTTCATCGCCGCCTCCGGCACCGACGGGGCTTTCGTGCTCGGCACCACCGGCGAGTTCCCCTCGCTGACCGAGCGGGAGCGGCACGACCTCGCACGGCTCAGCCTGGAAGTGCTGCGCGGCAAGCGGGTCGTCGTGCACGTCGGCGCGCCCAGCGCGTTCCAGGTGCGGGGGCTGATCGCCGACGCCCGCGAGCTCGGGGCCACCTCGGTCGCGGTGCTCACCCCGTACTACCTGCCCGCCGGGGACGAGGCGATCGTGGAGTTCTTCCGGTCCGCCACCGCCGACGCCGACGGGCTCGACGTGTACGCGTACCTGTTCACCGACCGCACCGGCAACGCCGTCCGGCCGGAGCTGCTGGGCCGGATCGCGGCGCTGCCCGCGGTCGTCGGCGCCAAGATCAGCGGTGAGTCGCTGGACGCGGTCGCCGCCTACCGGGACGCGGTCCCGGCGGACTTCCAGATCTTCACCGGTGGTGATCGGGACATCGCGCAGGTGACCGCGCGCGGCATCGACGGCGTGGTCTCCGGGGTCGCCTCGGTGCTGCCCAAGCCGTTCGTGGCGGCCGCCGACGCCGGCGCCGCCGGGGACCCGGCCGCGGTGTCCCGGGCGCAGGACGGCGTCGACCTCGCGGTGGACGCGGTGCGCGGCGACCCGGAGCGGATGAAGGCCGGCCTGGCGCTGCAGGGCGTCGAGGCGGGCACCAGCCGGATGGCGCTCGACCCGGTGGACGCCGCCGGGCGCGCCGAACTGGAACGCGCGGTCGCCGCCCATGGCTGAGCGCGGCGGGCGCGTGTGCGTGCTCGGCAGCGCCAACGTGGACACCGTGGTCCGGGTCGAGCGCAGGCCGCTGCCGGGGGAGACGGTGCGCGGCCTCGGCCGGGACCGCTTCGCCGGCGGCAAGGGGCTGAACCAGGCGGTGGCGGCCGCCCGGATGGGCGCGACCGTCGACTTCCGCGCGCGCGTCGGCGCGGACGGCGAAGCGGACTTCCTCGCCCGGCGGCTGGCGGCCGACGGGCTCGACCTGTCCGGCGTGCTGCGCACCTCGGCGCCGACCGGCACCGCCGACATCGCCGTGGACGCCGCCGGGGAGAACACGATCGTCTTCTGCGGCGGCGCGAACGACGAGTTCACCGAGCTCAGCGCCGCGGACGGGGCGGCGATCGCGACCGCGGACGTGCTGCTGCTGCAAGGCGAGGTTCCGGTGCCGGTGCTCGTCGAAGCCGCCGGGCTCGGCCGCACCGTCGTGCTCACCCCGGCCCCGGTGCGGGCGTTCCCCGCCGCACTGCTCGACGCGGTGGACGTGCTGGTGCCCAACGAGCACGAGGCCGCCGAGCTCACCGGTGAGCGGGACCCGGCCGCCGCGGCGCGCGCGCTGTCCACCGGCGGACGGTCGGTGCTGGTCACGGTCGGGGAGCGCGGAGTGGAGCTCGCCGCCGACGGCCGCTCGCTCGGGCGCGTGCCCGCCGTGCCGGTGTCCACCGTGGACACCACCGGCGCCGGGGACACCTTCGCCGGGGCGCTCGGCGCGCTGCTCGCGGAAGGGGCCGCGCTGCCCGAAGCCGCCCGGGTCGCCGCCGCGGCCGCCGCGCTCAGCGTCACCAGGACGGGCGCGGGCGGCATGCCGCACCGGCACGAGGTGACCGAGCTGCTGGCGGCGACCACTATTGTCCACGGTTGACGATGTGATCGAGGGAGGATGCATGTCCGACTCGCTCGTCCGCGCGGATTCGCTCGGGGAGCGGCTGGCCCGCACGCTCCGGGACCGGATCGTGCGCGGGGAGATCTCGCCGGGCACGCACCTCGTCGAGGACTCCGTGGCGGAGAGCTTCGACGTCAGCCGGGGCCCGGTCCGCGACGCGCTGAAGCTGCTGCGGCTGGAGAACCTGGTCGAACCGCAGCGCCGCGGGGTGCACGTGGTCGGGCTGAGCGCCGCGGACGTCCGCGAGCTCTACGCGATCCGGCAGGCCATCGAGACGCTCGCCGTGACCAGCGCCATCGGTCTCGGCGAGCAGCGCTCGGAGACGGGCATGCTCCGCGGGCTGCGCGGCATGTCCGAGACGGCCACGCCGCCCCGGGCCGCCGAGTTCGCCGAGCACGACCTGCGGTTCCACCGCGGCATCTACGAGGCCAGCGGCAACCGCAGGCTGCTGACGATCTGGCTGCAGATCGAGCCGCTGTTCGCCAGCATGCTTGCGGTCACCAACAGCGAGGACGAGGACCTGGGCCCGGTGTGCACCGCGCACGAGCAGCTGCGGTCCTCGATCGCCGACGGCGACGCGGCGCGCGCCACCTCGCTGCTCACCGCGCACCTGGCGGGCTCCGAGGAGCGGATGCTCGCCGCGCTCCAGCGCATCTGGGCCGCCACTTCCTGACACCACGCGGAACCCGGCTCCTCGCCACCGGCGGGGAGCGGGTTCCGCGCGCCCGGAACACCCCGAGAGAGGAACCATGACCGGTCACATCGTCAGCTTCTACGACCTCAACGACATCACCGAGGCGTCGTTGCGCGAGCACCTGCCGGACCTGCCCGGGCTGCGGATCACCGAGATCGGGCCGGAGCAGGACCCCGCCGCCCACCTGGACGCGCTGGCCACCGCGACGATCGTGCTGGCCCCGCTGGAGAAGGAGCGGCGGATCGGCGCCGAGCTGCTGGACGCGATGCCGCGCTGCGAGCTCGTGCAGTCCGTCGCGGTCGGCTTCGACGGCGTGGACCACCTCGCCGCGGCCGAGCGCGGCATCCCGGTGGCGAACCTGCCCGGGTTCAACGCCGACGCGGTCGCCGACTGGACGGTCGGTTCGCTGCTGTACCTGCTGCGGCACTACGCGGCCGGGCACCGCAAGGTGGAATCCGGCGGCTGGGGACCGGAGGGGTTGCGCGGCCGCGACCTGGCGGCGCTGACGGTCGGCATCCTCGGCTTCGGCAACATCGGGCGCGCGGTGGCCCGTCGCCTGGACGGCTTCGGCGCCCGGGTGGTGGTGCACGACCCGGTGCCGTCCGAGCCGGGCCGGGAGTACCTGCCGCTGGCCGAGGCGGTGGCCGCCTCGGACGTGCTGAGCCTGCACCTGCCGCTGAACACCGCCACCCACGGCCTGGTCGGTGACGAGCTGCTGGCGCGGATGCGGCGCGGCGGCTACGTGCTCAACGCGGGGCGTGGCGGCGTCCTGGACGAGCGGGCGCTGGTGCGGGCCCTGGATTCCGGGCAGCTGGCGGGCGCGGCGCTGGACGTGTTCGAGCAGGAACCGCTGCCCGCGGACTCGCCGCTGCGGGGCCGCTCGGACGTGCTGCTCAATCCGCACACCGCGGGCGTGACCTGGGACGCCTACCACAACCTCCGCGGGAGGTTGTTCGCGAAGCTCGCCGCCGTGCTGACCGGGGAGCGGCCCGCCGACGTGGTCAACGGGGTCGAGCCGCGCCCCCGCTGAAGTTGGCGGGTTCTCGTCATCGGGGGCTGTTTTCGGGGGTGGGAGCGCCGGTGGTCCTGGTCCGCTCGGGGCAGCCGGTGCGCCGGGCCGGTCGCTCGATTCTTGGGCGCTACGGCCGAAACCGCGTTGCTGCCGGAGCCGCGCGCTGGACGCACGGGACATGATCAGCGCGTCCAGCGGGGAGGGCGCGAGTTCTCCGGATCGACCCGATCCGGACCGGATCAACGGCAGGCGTGATGAGTGTGAACGAGAAGGTTGCGGTGCCCCGCATCGGCGCGGTTCGGCTCGGCTCGGTCGGCTTGGCCGTCGTCGCCGCGCTGTCGCTGGCGGGATGCGGCGGCGTGCAGGTCGACTCCCCGAAGGACGCGAGCGGGGAGAAGCCCTGCGACCTGGTGCCCGAGCAGACGGTGCACGAGCTGGGATTCCACCTGGGCGGCAAGGAGAGCGCGGGCGCGTGCACCTGGAGCACCCCGCGGGACAGCGTGCGGCTGGAGGTCGGTGTGGTCGCGGACCGGTCGCTGCAGGACTTCCAGGACGCGGCCGAGGAGTACTCCGACTTCGGCGAGCTGACCATCGGCGGGCACCCGGCGGTGCGCGCGAACTCCGGTGACCCGAAGGCCGACGGCACCTGCGAACTGGTCGTGGCCGCCGACTCGGACCAGGCGGTGTCGGCGAAGTCGAAGATCCCCAGCGGTGCCACCGCCGACCCGTGCGAGCTGGTGGAGCGGGCCCTCGACGCGGCCGTCCCCTCCTGGCCCGCCGCCTAGCCGCCGGGCGCACGGCGAGGTCGCGGTGATCCCGCGTCCGGTGAGGTGGCAGCACCGGGCGCGGGAGCCGGAGTCGCCGATGTCATATTCGCGAACGGCGATGCGTGCGCCGGTGTCCGCCACCTGCGGCGACACCGGTTCCGCCGACCGCGGTGCGGGTTCCGGGCGGTGGCCGCGGCCTTGACATCGGCCACCGGGGCTGCGAACTTCTGAGCCGTTCGAACGACGGTGTGCAGGAAGCCGGTGCGAATCCGGCGCGGTCCCGCCACTGTGAGTGGGGAGTCGTCCTCCACCCGAGCCACTGCCGGTCCCCGGCGGGAAGGCCGGAGGCCGGTGCCGATCCGCGAGCCAGGAGACTGGCACCGTCGTGCCGATTCGTGCGGGGTCGCGGAGCCCCGGAGGAGGTACGTGGTGTCGCGCATCGCCGCATCGCGCCGGGAAGTCCGGCAAACCGTCCACATCGGACACTAGTCGTCCCCGCGGGTTCGTCCCGCCGCTGTGCGTTCCGTTCCGGTTCCAGCTCGGGGAGACACGTGCGTCCTGCCACCACCACTGATCAGTCCTACGTGGACTCGCTGGTCGAGTCCGCGCTGTCCGGCCACGTCCGCGATGCGGACGGGAACGGCCCGGCGGAGCTCTCCGCCGCCGTCGCGTTCCTGACCGTGCAGGCCGCCCGGCACACCGGGCGCGGCACCGGCTACACCAACACCGTGCTCAGCGTCCGGATCGCCGACGCCGTCGGCTCGTGCGCCGTCGAACCCGGCGCCCTGGACGAGGACGCGGTGCGCGACGCCGTGGGCCGCACCGCGGCCGAGCTGCTGCGGCACCCGCTGCTGCCGGTGCGGGTCGCGGCGCTGGACGCCTACCTCGCCGCGCTCACCCCGCACGCCGCGCACCCGCTGTCCCGGCAGGTGGTGATCCCGACGGGCGACTCGCTGGTCAAGTCCACCGCCCGCGCCCGCGCGGTCGCCGCGATCACCGCGGTCCCCGATGGCGGCCGGGTCGCGGTGATCGGCGTGGTGAACTCGCTGCTCGACGCGCTGCGGGACCGCGGGCTCGACTACGTGCCCTGCGACCTCAAGGGCGGCCGCACCGAGTGGGACGAGCCGATCCGCACCGACCACGCCGCCGCGATCGACGGCGCGGACGCGGTGCTGGCCTCCGGCATGGTCCTCGGCAACGGCACCTTCGACGACATCGCCGCGACCTGCGCGGCCCGCGACCTGCCGCTGACCCTGTTCGCGCAGACCGGATCCGCTGTGCTGCGGGAACTGCTCGGCGGCCCGGTGCGCGCGCTGTCGGCGGAGCCCTACCCGTTCTTCTGGCTCTCCGGCGAGGACACCACGATCCACACCTACGAGGCCGCCCGCGCCACCGAGGTCGTGCGGTGACGGGTCGCGCGCCCGCCCGCTGCGACTCGGCCCTGGACCTGATCGGAGGCACCCCGCTGCTGCGGGTCGCCGCACCGATCGCGTTCCCGCACCCGGGTTTCTGGGCGAAGCTGGAGAGCACCGCGCCGGGCGGCATGAAGGCCCGCGCCGCGCACGCCATGCTCACCGCGGCCCGGGCCCGCGGAGAACTGCGCCCCGGCGGGACGGTCGTCGAGTCCACCAGCGGCACCCTGGGCATCGGCCTGGCATACGTGGGGACCGCGCTGGGCCACCCGGTCGTCGTGGTCGCCGACGCGGAGCTCGATGGGCAGACCCGCGCGCTGCTCACCGCGCACGGGGTGCGGGTGGAGCTGGTGCGCGACCCGCACCCGGTGGGCGGCTGGCCCCCCCCGCGGCTGGACCGGGTGCGGGAGCTGCTGGCCGAGCTGCCCGGGGCGTACTGGCCGGACCAGTACAACAACCCGGACAACGTCACCGGCTACCGCGCGCTCGGCCACGAACTGCTGGACCAGCTGCCGGACGCGCAGGTCGTGGTGTGCAGCGTCGGCACCGGCGGGCACAGCGCCGGCATCGCGCGGGCGCTGCGCGAGCGCGCCCCCAGGGTGCGGCTGGTCGGGGTGGACGCGGCGGGGTCCGCGGTGTTCGGCGACCCGGTGGCGAAGCGCCTGATGCGCGGCCTCGGCAGCAGCATCCACCCCGGCAACGTGGACTACGCGGCGTTCGACGAGGTGCACCTGGTCGGCGCGGCGGAGTCCGTCGCGGCCTGCCACCGGCTCGCCGCCGGCGCGTTCGTCACCGGCGGCTGGAGCACCGGCGCGGTGGCGCTGGTGGCGTCCTGGTGCGCCCGGGAGCTCGGCGCGGACCAGGTGGCCGCGGTGTTCCCGGACGGGCCGCACCGCTACTGGGGGACGATCTACGACCCGGACTTCCTCGCCGCGCAGGACTTCCCGGAACCCGCCGCCGAACCGGTGGACGCGGACGGCATACCGTCCGAAGTGGACAGCAGAACGACGTGGAGGAGGTCGCGCAAGGTGGTCGATCCGTGTGCCCGGCGAGCCGACGGCCCGGCGGAATGCCCGGTCTGCGAGGTGCGGCCGTGAACCGCGCCGCGTTCGCCCGGTTGTCCCCGGCGGCGAAGCTGCTGGTGATCAACCAGTTCGGCATCAACGTCGGCTTCTACATGCTGATGCCGTTCCTGGCCGCGTACATGAGCGGGAACCTCGGCTACGGCGCCGCCGTGGTCGGGCTCGTGCTCGGCGTCCGCAACTTGAGCCAGCAGGGCATGTTCCTGCTCGGCGGCACCGCGGCGGACCGCCTCGGCTGCCGGCCGATGATCATCGCCGGTTGCGCGTTGCGCGTGGTGTCGTTCGGCCTGTTCGCCGTGTTCACCACGCTGCCCGGCCTGTTCGCCGCCGCGATCCTCACCGGCCTGGCGGGGGCGCTGTTCAACCCGGCGGTGCGGACCTACCTGATGCACGAGGCGGGGGAGCGGCGCGCCGAGGTCTTCGCCGTGTTCAACGTGTTCCAGCACGCGGGCACCCTGGTGGGGCCGCTGCTGGGCGCGGCGCTGCTGGCGGTGGACTTCCGGGTCATCGCACTGGTGGCGTGCGTGGCCTTCGCGGTGCTCACCGGCGCGCAGCTGCTGGTGCTGCCGCACCGCGAGGTCGAGCCGCAGCGCCAGAGCGTGCTGGGCAGCTGGCGGGAAGTGGTGCTGAACCGGCGGTTCCTCGGCTTCACCCTGGCGCTGTCGGCGTACTTCGCGCTCTACAACCAGCTCTACCTGACGCTGCCGCTGGAGGCGCAGCGGGTGTCCGGGGTGGCGTGGTCCATCGCCGTCGTGTTCGGGGTGTCCACGCTGATCGGCGTGTTCGGGCAGGTGCGGATCACCGAGTGGTGCCGGGCGCGGTGGAGCTCCGGCCGGTCCATCGTGGTCGGCCTGGCCTGCATGGGCGGCTCGTTCGTGCCGATCCTGCTGGCCGCACCCGTGCTGCCGGAACGGCTGCCCGTCGGCGGCATCGCCGGGACGGTGCTGGCGTTCGTGCCCGTGGTGCTCGCGATCGTGCTGTTCACCGTCGGGCAGGCGATGACGAACCCGTTCGCGATGGAACTGCTTCCCGCGGTCGGCAGCGAACGCCTCGCCGGCACCTACTACGGCTTCTACTACCTGGTCTCCAGCCTGGTCGCGGCCGCGGTCAGCTGGCTGGCGGGCGCGCTGCTGGACGCCTTCGCCGAGCCGGGGATGCGCTGGCTGCCGTGGGCGGTGCTGGTGCTGGTGGGCTTGGCCGGCAGCGCGGGCACCCGCCTGCTGGAACGCCGGGGAGCGCTCACCCCCACCACCCCGGCCGAGGCCTGACCGCCCGAGGACCAAGCGGGTCTCGGCCCTCTCCTGTCAGCGGCGAAGCCGCTGAGCCGCCGACCACGTACGCAGGTCGACCACCCGCCACCCGAGTGCTGAGCAACCCGAGTTCGACCACCCGCAGCTCAGCGGTCTAGCCATTCCGGGCGGGAAGAGCCTCGGGGGACCAGAACGGTGCGGTAGTGGCCGGGGGTCGCGGACATCCGGACCTGGTCGGTGACGCCCTGGTAGTGGCCCAGCGGCGTCTCGGCGGTGAACGTCTCCGGGTCGAGGTAGGCGTGCCGGGCGTCGCTGCCCGCGGTGGCCGCCGCGTACTCCTTGTCGAACACGCCGAGGCTCAGGATCCAGAGCGCGGCGCGGGTCAGCGACACGTGCACCCGGTAGCTGCCGCCGTCGACGGCGCGGCGGGCCAGCGCCTCGGCCACCCCGGTCGCCATCAGCCAGGACACGATGTAGTCGTTGACCACCAGGATCGGCGGCAGCGCCGGCGTCTCCCCGTCGCCCTCCAGGTTCATCATGCCGGTGAGGCTGCCCGCGGTCTGGTCGAAGCCGACGCGCCCCGCCCACGGCCCGCGCTCGCCGTTGAGGGTGGTGGTGGCGTGGACGATGCCGGGCCGGGCCTCGGCGGCCTGCTCGGCGGAGAGCCCGATGGAGTCGAGGAAACCGGGCCTGCGGTTGGCGAAGAACACGTCCGCTCCGGCCAGCAGCTCCCGGATGCGCCGCGACCCGTCCGCGCCGTAGGGGTCGACGGTCGCGGAGCGGGTGCCGACGTTCGCGGTCACGTAGGTGGTGTCGTGCTCCATCTCGCCGGGCCGCCACAGGTTCAGCACGTCGGCCCCGTGCAGGGCGAGGGCGCGCCCCACCCCGGCTCCGGCGATGACGTGGCCCATGCCGAGCGCGCGGATGCCGTCCAGCGGCGAGCCACCGCCGGTGAGCGGTTCCGGTTCGCTCTCGCCGATCTTGGTGATCTCGATCAGCGGCAGGTCGGCGAGGGCGTCGCGGTAGTGCGGTTCGGCGAGCAGTTCCTCGGTGCTGCGCAGCATCGGCAGCACGGTGCCCGCTTCGACGGCCGCGTTCTCCAGGTCGAGCGCGTTCCAGCCGGAGATCGCCTTCGCGACGGCCTGCGCGTCGTCCGGGACGCCGAGCAGCTTCTGCGCCGCGATCTTGATCTTCGGGTAGGGGTTGAGCGGCATCACCCAGCGGTCGTCGGCGGTGCGGTAGAAGGCGAACCCGAGCGCGTTCGACGGGTTCGCCGCCGAGGCCGCCGGGTAGCCGTTGACCAGCTCCCACCGGCGGTCGTAGAACGGGCACAGCCGGTGCGGCGCGGACCGCAGGTCCACCTCGATGTCCTGGCCCTCGCCGCCGCGCAGCCGCCACAGCTTCGCGATCGCCGCCGACTTCGCGGCCAGTGCGATCGCCGAACCCCCGCCGAGGCGCAGGGTGCTGGGCACCACCGGGTCCGCGCCGTGGAAGGTGATGGAGCCGCCGGTGTCCGCGGCGCTCATGCCGACGCCGCCGAGCACCTCCGCCAGCTCGCCCGCCGGATCGAACTCGTCCGAAGTGGACGGTTCGGCCACCGCCTTGGTGACGCGGTCAGTCAGCGACATGGTTCCCTCCTCCGTCCGGTAGCAGTTCCACCGGGATGAGCACGTGCTTGGCCCGCAGGTATTCGCCCACCGCCTTGCCTACCTGGTCGACGCGCAGGTTCGACGAGCCACCGGTGCCGAGCAGTCCGCGCAGCACGAAGTGCACGGCCCGCAACTCCGGGAACTCGTGGCGCACCACGTCCAGCCCGCCGCACTCGGGCAGCAGCTCGCGCAGCGCGGCGGTGGACAGGGTGTCCCGCAGCCACGGCCACGCCCGGTCCTCGGCGACCCAGACGCCGACGTTGCTGTTGCCGCCCTTGTCACCGCTGCGCGCGTGCGCCAGCGTCCCCAGCGGTGCCGACCGGGCCTCGCCGAGCTCCGGCGCGGCCGGTTCCGGGTGGACGGGCTGGGCGCCCGCGGCTTCGGTGCGGACGGGCGGCGCGACGTCCACTTCGGACCCGTCGGCGAGCACGACCCGGTGCGGCACCTCGGACATCGGCAGCAGCGCCGGCCAGTGGTCGATGCGCGGCCGCGGCGTCGAGGTGAGCCCGGCGGCGCCGTCGTGGAAGAAACCGGGCAGGCCCTGCAAGTACAGCGACCCGAGCCGCGCCGCCGCGTCGAACCGCTCCAGCGGTTCCCGCTCGGCCGCCGTCGCCATCACCCGCACCGGGACCGTCGCGGCCCACTGCGTCGCCGGATCGGCGGCGGGCGTGCCGAGCGGGGTGACGTCCAGCTCGGTGATGCCCTCGGGCAGGTCGCGGGCGAGCTGGGTGCGCAGCAGCTCGACCTTCGCGGCCACGTCCAGGCCGGTCACGAACGCGGTGTTCACCACCTGGTACCCGATCCCGCCGAACACGGCGACCTTCGTCGTCGGCGGCGGGGGAGAACCGGTGGCACCGGTGATCCGCACCCGGTCCGGGCCGTCCGGCGCCAGCGCGACCGCGTCGAGGTGCGTGGTGACGTCCGGGTTCAGGTAGGTCGGGCCCTGGATCTCGTAGACCAGCTGCGCGGTGACGGTGTCGGTGGTGACCGCGCCACCGTCGCGGGCGTGCTTGGTGATGGTGCTGGACCCGTCGGCGGCGACCTCGGCGATCGGGAACCCGGGCACCGCCATGCCGGGGATGCGGGTGAAGCCGGAGAAGTTGCCGCCGGTGGCGTGCGCGCCGCACTCGATGACGTGCCCGGCCAGCACCGCTCCGGCCAGCTCGTCCCAGTCCTCGCGGCCCCAGCCGTGCCACCAGGCGGCTGGGCCCGCGGTCAGCGAGGCGTCGGTGACCCTCCCGCACACCACCACGGCGGCCCCGGCGGCGAGGGCTTCGGCGATGCCCCACCCGCCGAGGTAGGCGTTCGCGGCCATCGGCGCCGCCGCCCACCCGGCCAGGTCCCGCCCGGTGTCCAGGTGTTCCAGCCGGTGCCCGGCCCGCTGCAGCTCCGGCAACCGGTCGAGCACGTCGTCGCCGTCCACGTGCG
Source organism: Saccharopolyspora sp. 7B (assembly GCF_020177435.1). Lineage (NCBI taxonomy): Bacteria > Bacillati > Actinomycetota > Actinomycetes > Pseudonocardiales > Pseudonocardiaceae > Saccharopolyspora > Saccharopolyspora sp. 7B. The sequence goes on from NZ_JAIUKC010000049.1 coordinate 51,521, forward strand.
CGACCCGCAGGTCGGCGCCGTCGGTCGCGATCACCTCGCGCAGCGCCGCGGCCAGCCCCGCCGGGTGGAAGCCGCCCGCGTTGGTGACGACCTTGGCGCCGCGTTCGGCGAGCACCCCCAGGTGCGGGCGCAGCTGGTCGAGGAAGTGCTCCACGTACCCGCGCGCCGGGTCGCGCCGGTAGCGCACCGACAGCGCGGCGAGGGTGATCTCCGCGAGGTAGTCGCCGATCAGCACGTCCACCGGATCTCCGGCCAGCACCTCGGCCACTCCGGTGAACCGGTCCCCGAGGTAGCCGGAGAACCCGCCGATGCGGATCGCGCGTTCGGACATGGCAGTGCACCTCGCTGTTCCTCGGTTTCCACGCTACGACCGGCCCCGGGCCGCGGCCACGACCGTTCGGCGAAGGCCGCCGTGATCGCCTCGGTCACGCCGCCGGGTCGGCACGCCGCCCGCCCGGCCGCCTGCGCCGCGAGCCCGGTGGTCCCCGGTCGGCGGCGACGCCGCTGCCCGCCTGCCGCTGAGCGGGCGAGCGGACTGGCGCACCAGGAATCCATCCCGGCCCGGGGGGCAGCTGGTGCTGCGCGGCGGGAGCGGCGGAGCATCAAGCGGTGAAGTGCGGAGGCAGGCCCGGGCGCGGCCACTCGGTCTCGTACAGCACGCCCCGGCCCGAGGAGGTGATGTAGGCGGTGCGCAGGTCCGGTCCGCCGAAGCAGATGTTGGTGACCAGCGGGTCCGGCACGGGGACCGGCACCTGCTCGACGAGCTCGCCGTCCGGGCTGAGCACGCTGATCTCGCCGGTGTTCAGCGTCGCCACGCACACGTTGCCCGCCGAGTCCACCGCGAGCGAATCCAGCATCCGCGCCCCGGAGAACCCGTGCAGCAGCTCGGCACCGCGGCGCACCCGGCCAGGTCCCAGCACCTCCCAGCTCCACACCCGGCCCGACCCGGTTTCGGCGACGTGCACCCGATCTCCGTCCGGGGACAGGCCGACGCCGTTCGGCTGGTGCAGCGGGAACACCAGTTCCTCCACCCCGGGAGCCGTCCGGCAGCGCGTAGTACAGCCCGCCCAGGTCCATCTCCCGCGCGCGGGTCTTGCCGAAGTCGGTGAAGTAGCAGCCGCCGTCGGCGTCGAACACGAGGTCGTTCGGCCCGCGCAGCGGTCGTCCGTCCACTTCGGTGCGCACGTCGGTGACCTCGCCGTCGAGGGTGACGCGCTGCAGGCGCCCGCCGGAGTAGTCGTCGGGTTGGCCGCCGGGCACGCTCAGCCCGTCCCGGTCGTGCCAGCGGAACCCGCCGTTGTCGCACACGTACACGGCGCCGTCGGGGCCGATGGCCGCGCCGTTGGGTCCACCGCCGCAGTCCGCGACGACCGAGATCGCGCCGTCCGGGGCCACCCGGGACAGCGTGCCGCGGCGGATCTCCACGACCAGCACGGAGCCGTCGGCGAGGGCGACGGGGCCTTCGGGGAACCGCAGGCCTTCGGCGATGGTGCGCAGTTCGGGCATGGGGCGGGACTCCTCTTCTCCTGGTGGCCGATCACCACGCTCCCAGACTCGCGCCGTGTCCTCGACCGCGACGGCGGAGGTTCCGCGGCGCTCCGCACGCCCGCCCCTGCTCACCTCGGCCGGAAGCCGGATCCGATCCGCCGCCGGTGCTCAGCCCCGGCCTTGCCGGCTCCGGTAGGCCGCGACGCCGGCCCGGTGCGCGCAGTTCCGGGTGCAGTACCGCTTCGAGCCGTTGCGCGACAGGTCGACGAACACGGCCCGGCAGCGCAGCCCGGCGCACGCGCCGAGGCGGGCCGATCCGTGCGCGGCGATCACGGCGGCCAGTGCGCTGAGCGTGGTCGCGGCCAGGTGCGCCGCGCAGCGGTCGGTGTCGGAGGTCGTCTCGGTCCACCAGCGGCCCTGCTCGTGGCGCAGTGCCGGGGTGGCTCGGCTGCGGCGCAGGCCGTCGTTGATCAGGGCCGCGGTTCCGGCCGCGTCGGTGCTCGCCCGTTCCAGCACGGCGCGCACCGTCCCGCGCAGCGCGCGGACCTCCGCCAGGTCGGCGCGGGTGGGGCGGCGCGGGCCTGGCGCGGCCGGGGCGTGCCGGTCGAGGAAGTCCGCGAGCTGCTGCACGGTCTCCAGCTCGTCCGCGCCCGTGATCGGCTTGACCGTGTTGGCGAGGTCGACGGCCGTCCGGATCGCCGGATCGTGCTGCCCATCGAGCATCTGGCGTGCCTCCTCGCGACGCCCTAATGTTACACGCGTCATCGCTTTCACCTGTCACGCAGCATCCGGGGAGGGAGCCCGCCGTGGCCGCCGAGCCGTTCAGGGCCAGCATCACCGAAGCCGAGATCGACGATCTGCGCGACCGGTTGCGCCGGACGCGGTGGCCCGAACCCGAGCCGGTGCACGACTGGTCGCAGGGAGTGCCGCTGGCCCGTGCCCAGGAGCTCTGCCGGAGCTGGGCCGAGGACTACGACTTCGGGTTCGCCGAGCGGCTGAACGCCTTCCCGCAGTACCGCGACGTGGTCGACGGGCTGGGCATCCACTTCCTGCACGTCCGCTCGCCGGAGCCGGACGCGTTCCCGCTGGTGCTCACGCACGGGTGGCCGGGCTCGGTGCTCGAGTTCCTGGACGTCTTCGGCCCGCTGACCGACCCCCGCGCGCACGGCGGGGACCCGGCGGATGCGTTCCACGTGGTCGCGCCGTCGTTGCCCGGGTACGGCTGGAGCGACAAGCCGTCGACGACCGGGTGGGGCATCACGCGCATCGCACGCGCCTGGGACGCGTTGATGGTGTCGCTGGGGTACGGCCGGTATGGCGCGCAGGGCGGCGACTGGGGTTCGGCGGTGTCCGGCGCGCTGGGGGAGGTGGCGCCCGAGCGGGTCGCCGGCGTCCACCTGAACATGGGGTCCGTGGCGGCGGGCGCGTTCGACGACCCGACACCCGCGGAGCTGGCGAACCTCGCCGCCGCGGAGGAGTTCCAGCGCACCGGCCGGGGGTACTCGGCGCTCCAGTCGACCCGGCCGCAGACCCTCGGCTACGCGCTCACCGACTCCCCGGCGGGCCAGGCGGCCTGGATCGCCGAGAAGTTCTGGGCGTGGACGGACAACAGCGGCGACATCGAGGACGCGGTGCCGCTGCAGAAGCTCCTCGACGAGATCTCGGTCTACTGGTTCACCGCGTCGGCCGCGTCCTCGGCGCGCCTGTACTGGGAGGGTTTCGCCCGTTTCCGGGACGTGGTCACGGCGCCGTCCGGGCTGTCGGTCTACCCGCGCGACCTCGCCCGCCCGTCGCGGCGGGAGGCCGAACTGCGGTTCACCGACTTGCGCTGGTTCGAGGAACTGCCGCGAGGCGGCCACTTCGCCGCACTGGAGCAGCCGGAGTCGCTGGTCGAGCAGGTGCGCGGCTTCTTCCGCCTCGTCCGCTGACCGCCCGTCGCCACCCGGCCGCGACTCACTAATCCACTGTGGACAGAACGCGTCCGCCGCCGGAGGTGGCGTGGTGCCGCGGTGTTTCGCTGTGCGAAGCTGGTGGTTCGGACCACCGACCGCCCGGCGGAACCCGGGACCGGTCGGATCGAACGGGCCCCGCGCCCGAAACGTCGGAAGGTAGGCGTCGTGACCGAACAATCGCAGGCGTTCGTGCCGGAGTGGGTGCGCGTCGAGCCGGAGCGGGTGCTCGCCTTCGCCGAGGCCGCCGCGCACCCCGACGGCGGCTTCGCCTGGCTGGACTCCGCGGGCGCGCCGGTGCCGGAGCGGCCGGTGGAGACCTGGATCACCTGCCGCACCACGCACGTGCTCGCCCTCGCCGTCGCGCAGGGCCGGGACGACCTGCGGCCGCGGGTCGAGCACGGCGTGGCGGCGCTGCGCGGGCTGCTGCACGACGACGAGCACGGCGGCTGGTTCGCCTCGGCCACCGCCGCCGGTCCGGTCGCCGACCACAAGGGCGCCTACGAGCACGCGTTCGTGCTGCTCGCCGCCGCCAGCGCCGCCGCGATCGGCGCGGACGGTGGGCGGAAGCTGCTGGACGACGCGCTCGCGGTGCAGGACGCGCACTTCTGGGAGGACGAGCACGGCCTGGTCGCCGACTCCTGGAACCGTTCCTGGACCGAGCTGGAGCCCTACCGCGGCGTCAACGCGAACATGCACACCGTGGAGGCGCTGCTGGCCGCCGCCGACGTCACCGGCGACCGCCGCTGGTCCGACCGCGCGGCCCGCATCGTCGAGAACGTGGTGCACGGTTTCGCCCGCGACGGCGGCTGGCGGCTGCCGGAGCACTTCGACCCGAGCTGGAACGTGCGGCTGGACTACAACCGGGACAAGCCCGCCGACCAGTTCCGCCCGTACGGGGTGACCATCGGCCACCTGCTGGAGTGGTCCCGGCTGGCCCTGCACGTGCGGCACGCGCTGGGGGAGCGGGCGCCCGCCTGGCTGCTCGACGACGCGCGGGAGCTGTTCGCCACCGCCGTCCGCGACGGCTGGGACGTGGACGGGGCGGCGGGCTTCGTCTACACCACCGACTTCGACGGCGCCCCGGTGGTGCGCAACCGGCTGCACTGGGTGATCGCGGAGGCGCTGGCCACCGCGTGGGCGCTGCACCAGGCCACCGGCGACGAGGAGTACGCCCGCTGGTTCACCACCTGGGCCGAGCACGCCGAGCGCCACTTCGTGGACCGCGAGCTCGGGTCCTGGCGCCACGAGCTCGACGAGCACAACCGGCCGGCCGCCACGGTCTGGGAGGGCAAGCCCGACCTGTACCACGCGTACCAGGCGACGCTGCTGCCGCGGCTGCGGCCTGCCGCGTCGTTCATCGGCGCGCTGACCGGCTGATCGCCTGCTGAACGCCCTGCCCGTGCGGCAGGGCGTTCTTCTCGGCCGAAGATCTCTGCGATCCGAATTCGTTCAGTGTCAACTGAAATCAAATCCGCGGGCGGCCGGGGTCGATCCGCGCGCAGCGGGTAGCCGGGAGGGCGCGATGACGTCCACCCCGCGAAGGAGGCGGCCGTGAAGATCGTTGCCGTCCTGTACCCCGGCCCCACCGAGCAGCACGTCGACCACTCCGGGCTGGAAGTGCTCGGCAGCACCGAAGGCGCGCTGGGGCTGCGCAAGCAGCTCGAATCCGAAGGCCACGAGTACGTCGTGCTCAGCGATCGGGACGAGGCGCTGCGCGAGCACCTGCCCGACGCCGACGTGTTCATCACGACCCCGTTCTGGCCGACCTACCTCTCCGGCGACGACCTCCGCCGCGCGCCGCGGCTGAAGCTGGTGCTGACCGCGGGCGTCGGCTCCGACCACGTCGACTCGGACACCGCGGCCGAACTCGGCATCACCGTCGCCGAGGTCACCGGCAGCAACGTGGTCAGCGTCGCCGAGCACGCCGTGATGCAGCTGCTGACCCTGGTGCGCAACTACATCCCGGCCTACCAGCAGGTGGTCGACGGCCGCTGGGACATCGCCGACATCGCCGCCCGGTCGCACGACATCGAGGACAAGACCGTCGGCATCATCGGCATGGGCCAGATCGGGCAGCGGATCGCGTTGCGGCTCAAGGGGTTCGACGTGCGGATGCTGTACAACACCCGGCACCGCCGCAGCAGCACCGAAGAAGCCGTGTTCGGCGCCCGGTTCAAGCACCTCGACGACCTGGTGGCGCAGTCGGACGCGATCGTGCTGTCCTGCCCGCTGACGTCCGAGACCAAGGGGATGTTCGGCGAGGAGCGGTTGCGCTCGATGCGGCCCGGCGCGTGGCTGGTGAACATCGCGCGCGGCCAGATCGTCGACACCGACGCGCTGGTGCGGGTGCTGGAGGACGGGCACCTCGGCGGCTACGCGGGCGACGTCTGGTACCCGCAGCCCGCCCCCGCCGACCACCCGTGGCGCAGCATGCCGGGGCACGCGCTGACCCCGCACGTCTCGGGCACCAGCCTCGAAGCGCAGCAGCGCTACGCGGCCGGCGTGCGGGACTCGGTGCGCCGGTTCCTCGCGGGCGAGCCCATCCAGGACGATTACGTCGTCGCCTGAGCCCATCGGGTGGACGGCCCGTCCTGAACGGGCCGTCCGCTCAGCGCGCTCGGCCGTGGCGCCAGCGGACGATCCGCTCCACCAGGCGCATCGTCCGGGCCGTGCGCTCGAAGCTCATCAGCGCCATGCCCGGGAGCGCGAACCGCTGCCGGGTCAGCGAGTGCGATCGGCTGAACTCCAGCAGGCCCTCCGCGCCGTGGATGCGGCCGAACCCGGAGGCGCCGACCCCGCCGAACGGCAGCGCCGCCACCGCCGCGAAGCCCAGCACCGCGTTCACCGAGGTCGCCCCGGCGCGGATCCGCCGCGCGATCTCCATGCCGCGCCCGCGGGAGAACACGGTGGCCGCCAGCCCGAAGTCGGTGGCGTTGGCCAGCCGCACCGCCTCGTCGACCGACTCCACGGTGCGGACCGTGACCGTCGGGCCGAAGGTCTCCTCGCGGACGGCGGCGGAATCCTCGTCGGCGTCCACCAGCAGCACCGGATCCACGTACGGCGGGCTCACCGACTCCGCGCCGCCGACCCGGGCCGTGGCGCCGTGCTCGAGCGCGTCCGCGACGTGCCCGCGCACGATCTCCACCTGCGCGGGCACCGTCATCGGCCCGTAGTGCACCCCGGCCCGCACCCGGCGCAGCCTGTGCTCCAGCTCGGCGAGGAACCGATCCCGCACCTCGCGGACCACGTAGATCCGCTCCACGCCCACGCAGGTCTGCCCGCTGTTGGACATCGCGCCCCACGCGGCGGCGTCCGCGGCCGCGGTCAGGTCGGCATCGGCGGCGACGATCAGCGCGTCCTTGCCGCCGCACTCGACGAGCACCGGGGTCAGCGTCTCCGCGCAGGTCGCCATGATCTTCTTACCGGTGGCGGTGGAGCCGGTGAACGCGAGCTTGTCCACTCCGGCCCGGCACAGCGCCGCCCCGGTCTCCCCACCGCCTTGCACCGCGCTCAGCACGCCGGCGGGCGCGTCCGGGTTCGCCGCCGCGAACGCCTCGACGTACCAGCGGCCGACGGCGGGCGTGTGCTCGCTGGGCTTGAACACGACCGCGTTGCCCGCGGCGAGCGCGTAGGCGATGGAGCCGTTCGGGGTGAACAGCGGGTAGTTCCACGGCCCGATCACGCCGACCACGCCCAGTGGACGCTGCTCGACCCGCGCCGCGTGGTTGGCCATCAGCGGGCCGGGAGAGACCGACCGGGGACGCAGCACCGAGCGGGCGTGGCGCGCGGCCCAGCGGATGTGCTCCAGGGTGAGGGTGAGTTCGAGGAACACGTCGTCGCGGGGCTTGCCGTTCTCGGCGCGGACGAGCGCGGTGATCTCCTCGGCGTGCCGGGTCAGGTGCGCGGCCCAGCGCAGCAGGCGGCGTTCCCGGTCGGCGGAGCCGAGGCCCGCCCACCAGGTCGAGGCCTCGCGGGCGCGGGCGACGGCGGCGGCGACCTGCTCGGGGCCGTCGACGTCGAACTCGGCGACCAGGCCGCCATCAGCGGGATCGGTGGACCGCAGCCGCGGTGTCGGGTCGGTCATGGTCGCTCACAGCCCGTAGGTCTTGCCGATGATGTCGCGCTGGATCTCGCTGGTGCCGCCGTACACGGTGGACACGACGGTGGAGCGCAGCAACGCCTCCATCCCGTACTCGGTGGCGTAGCCGTAGCCGCCGAGCATCTGCATCCCTTCCAAGGACACGTGCTTGGCCAGCTCGGTGCACTTGAGCTTCGCCATCGACGCCTCGCGCGGAAAGGTGCGCTCCGGTGCCTCGTCGATCTGCCGCGCCACGTCGTCGACGAGCAGCCGGGCGCATTCCAGTTCCGTGGCCATGTCGGCGATCCGGTGCCGCAGCGCCTGGAAGGTGCCGATGGGGCGGCCGAACTGCTCGCGTTCCTTCACGTAGGCCACGGTGTCGTCGAACGCGCGGCGCGCGGTGCCGAGCATCAGCGCGGCGAGGATCATCCGCTCCAGGTTCAGCCCGGCCATCAGCTGCTTCCAGCCCTGGTCCACGGTGCCGACCACGGCGTCGTCGGGCAGGAAGCAGTCGGTGAAGTACAGGTCGTTGACCTCGCGCCCGCCCATGGTGTCGATGCCCTGGATCTGGAGGCCGGGGGTGCCGTTGGGCACCACGAACTGGGTCAGTCCCTCGTGCTTGGTGCCGCCGGATCCGGTGCGGGCGATGAGCAGCACGTGGTCGGCGAGGTGCGCGTTGGAGCACCACGTCTTCTGCCCGTTGACCACCCAGCCGCCGTCGCGCCGCTCGGCCTTGCAGGTGAGCGCGCCGACGTCGGATCCGGCGCCCGGCTCGGACATGGAGATCGCTTCGACCCGGCCGCGCACGACGCCTTCGAGGATGGTGCGCTTCTGCTCCGGCGTGCCGAACTTCGCGTAGGCGGCGGCGGAGATGATGGTGGTGGCGAAACCGCCGATGGGTGCGCGGCCGTAGGCGGTCTCCTCCAGGAACAGGCACAGGTCGGTCATGCCGAGCCCCGCGCCGCCGTGCTCCTCGGGGATGTGGACGCCCAGCCAGCCCAGATCGGCCATCTTGGCGTAGAGCTCCTGGTTGTGCAGGTGCGTCCCGCCGTCGGTGAGCTCGTCGCGCTGCTGCTTGCTGCCGCATTCGCGGCGGCAGAACTCGGAGATCGCCTGGACGAAGTCGCGTCGCTCGTCGCTGAGGACTCGGGGCATGGTCGTTTCCTTCCGGGATGGCCGGACGTGATCCCTCGGAGAGTGGTCGGCCGCGGCGGGCCGGACCTCCGGTGAACTGTAAATCCCGATTAACTTAGTGGCAAGGACGTGCCGATCTACCTGCTGCGACGGGGAAAAACCAGCTGGAGGAGCAATGCGCGTGCGATTCACGGTTCACCCGAGCGGGCGCTCCGGTTGCGCCGGACGCGGTGCGGTCAGACGCGGTGCAGCACGTCCAGCGCGAGGTGCGCGGCCTGCTCCGGGGTGGCCGGCTGCGCGCTCGCCATCGCCAGGTCGTTGATCATGTTCAACGCGGCCTGCGCGGTCACCTGCGCGTGCTGGGCGTCCGGGCGCACCCGCTCGGCCACCAGCGTCCACTGCCGCACGTGGTCGCGCTGCGCCCGCCGCAGCTCGTGCCGGTCCCCGGTGGGCAGGTTCTTGTACTCCGAGAGGTAGACGGCGAGCAGGTCCCGGTTGCGGAACGCGAAGTCCACGTAGGCCGCGACCAGCCCGCGCCGCGCGGCCTCGGCGTCCGGGGCGTCGGCCACCGCCTGCCCGCACGCCGAGGTGAGCCGGTCGGCGGCCCGGTAGTACACCGCGGCCAGCAGGTCGGCCTTGCCGCTGAAGTGGCGGTACACGCTGGAAGCGTTGATGCCCGCCGCGGTGCCGATCTCCTCCATGCTCACGGCGTGGAAGCCGCGCCGCCGGAACAGCGGCACGGCCGCGGCCAGCAGCTTCTCCCGCCGCGCGGCCAGGTCGGGGACCCCGTTCCCGGCCGGTGCGGCCGAGGTGGGGGAGTCGGCGGGCGGATCGGCGGCCAGCAGCACCGCCGCGATCGAGCACAACCTCGCCTGGGCCACCTTGTCGCCGAGCGCGACGCGGTGCGTGGACCAGCCGGCGATGCCGCTGAGCGAAGCCGAGGCCAGCAGCCGTGCGGTGGCCGCGGGCAGTTCCGGGCGCACCGCGGCGAGCCGGTGCGCGAGCACCGAGATCAGGTCGCCCAGGCAGCGGGCCACGTGCCTGCGGTCCTCGTCGTCGAGGTGGCGCGCTTCCCACTGGTAGAGCCGGATGCTGCGGCGGCGGTGCACGACCAGTTCGGCGACCGCCCGCACGACCGCGTCCAGCTTGTCCCGGTCGCTGCCGGGTTCGGCGTCGGCCCGCCGCGCGCATTCGGTGAGCGCCGCGGCGAACTCGCGGGCCGCGTGGGCGAGGATGCCCTGCTTGTTGGGGAAGTGGCGGTAGATCGCCGGTCCGGTGATCCCGGCGGCGGAGGCGATCTCGCCGAGGCCGACGCCGTGGTAGCCGCGTTCGCTGAACAGCTCCGCGGCGATGGCGGAGATCTGCGCCCGCCGGTCGCCGGTGCGCAGGCGCGAGGTGCCGCGGGTGCCGGTGCCGCGCGTGCCCGGAGATGCCATGAGTGATACCTCCGTTGCTCGCCGCACCGTCGCGCGCCGACTTTACACTTCGGCGCTCTCGGTGGCAGAGCTGGCGGTCGTGGCCTTGACGGTCTTCGACGACGACACCTATGTTAATCGTAATTCGCATCGTGCCCGGGTTCCCGACCCGCACGTGGAGGAGCCACCGCGCCCGGTGCGCCGACCCTTCCCCGGATCACCGTCGATCGTGGAGGCGCCCAGTGAACGACACCGCAGGCAGCAGGCGACCACCCGGCGCGACCCCGGTGCCCCGGCGTTCCGGGCGGGCGGCATGACCGCCGCGGTGCGCGTCCCGCAACCGCTGACCGGGGACGCGGCGTGGGAACTGGTCGAACGGGCCCAGCGCGGTGACCGGATCGCGTTCGGCAGGCTCTACGAGCGGTACCGCCCGCTGGTCAGCAACTTCCTGTGCGCGCGGATCCGCGACTTCAGCACCGTCGAGGACCTCGTGCACGAGACGTTCGCGCGAGCGCTGCACAACATCCGCACCGTCCGGCGCGGCAGCGACGATCCGGGCGCGTGGTTCGTCACCATCGCCCGCCACCTGCTGCTGGATCACCTCAAGTCCGCGCGCAACCGCCGCGAGGTCGTCACCGCCGACTTCGACCCGGACCGGCGCAGCGCCGACGCGCTGGAGGACCTGGTGCTGGACCGGTTGATGGCCGACCGGCTGTGGTCCCGAGCCGGTGACCTCAGCGACGACCAGCACCGCTGCCTGGTGCTGCGGTTCGCACTGGGCCTGACCGTGGAGCAGACCGCCAGCCGGATGGGGCGCGATGGCGGCGCGGTGCGCGCCCTGCAGTACCGGGCGGTCCGGCGGCTCGGCGCGCTGCTGCGCGAGGACTCCTGGGAGCACGTCCCGCATCCCCGGTGACCGCATCGCCCCGGCTCGCTTCCGGCCAGACCGGGAGGCCGCGGCGGTGTTCCGCGGAGATCCGGTGACCTTCGAACCGGCCCGGTCCCATCCGCATGCTCGATGTGCTCCGCCATCGGCGGGGTGGCCTGCCGCGGCGCGCGGGAACCCGCCGCCGACCGGTGCGCTGGACGGCGCGCAACAGGATCGACGTGCCGGCGCCTCCCGGTCGTCGGCTGCGGCGACAGCGCGCCCGCCCGGTCGGCCCCCGGTCGGCCCCCGGTCGGCCCCGGCCGACGCCGGGCGGGCCCGCAACGCGGTGGCGGCCGCCGTCGAACACCTCGACGGCGGCCGCACCGAACCGCGTCCCTCAGCGGCCGCGCCGCGCCTGCGTTCGACGACGACGGCACCGGCGGGCCGGGTGGCTCAGCCGTGCAGCGCCCGGTCCGGAACGCCGAACCGCTCGGAGGCGCTCAGCTCCTGGTGCCAGTGCGGGTAGATCAGGTACGGCTTGCTGATCTCGTCGAGCTTCCGGAACTCGTCGTCGCTGAGCCGCACCTCGGTCGCCCCGAGGTTGTCCCGCAGCTGCTCGTCCTTGCGGGCGCCGATGACCAGCGAGGTGACCCCCGGCTTGCGCAGCAGGTAGGCCAGCGAGATCTGCGCCGGGGACACCCCGTGCGAGGAGGCGATGTCCACCACTTCCTCGATGGTGTCGTAGAGCTTCTCGGCGTCGCGCACCGGTGGCTCGTTCCAGTCCTCCTCCAGGTGCCTGCCGTCGGCGGCCTGCTGGCCGCGCCGGTACTTGCCGGAGAGCAGCCCGCCGGCCAACGGGCTCCACACCAGCACGCCCAGGCCCTGGTCGATCGAGGCCGGGATCAGCTCGTACTCGGCGTCGCGGCTCTCCAGCGAGTAGTAGATCTGGTTCGCCACGAACCGCTGGTAGCCGAGCCGGTCCGCCAGGCCCAGCGCCTTGAGCAGCTGCCAGCCCGCGTAGTTGGACACCCCCAGGTAGCGGACCTTGCCGGAGCGGACCAGCGTGTCCAGCGCTTCGAGGGTCTCCTCCAGCGGCGTCTGCCCGTCCCACTCGTGCACGTGGTAGAGGTCGACGTGGTCGGTGTCGAGCCGGCGCAAGCTGGCCTCCGCCTGCGAGATGATGTGGTGCCGGGAGAGCCCGGCGTCGTTCGGGCCGTCGCCCATGACCATCCGGACCTTCGTGGAGATCAGCACGTCGTCGCGCTTGCCCGCGATGGCCTTGCCGACGATCTGCTCGGCGACGCCGGTCGAGTACATGTTCGCCGTGTCGATCAGGTTGACCCCGGCGTCGAGGCACATGTCGATCTGCCGCTTGGCGCCGTCGACGTCCACGTTGCCGAGCTTGGCGAAGTTGCCCTCGCCGCCGTACGTCATCGTGCCCAAGGTCAGCGTCGAGACACGCAGTCCGGATCGTCCCAGCTGGCGGTACTCCACTGTTGTTCCTCCTGTCGGCGTGCGCGGCGGACCGGTCGCGGTCCCCAGGATCAACGATCAGCGGAAGGGTGTAGTTCCCGGTCCCGACCGCGCCCGGACGCGTTCACCCTTCCCGGTGGAGCGGCAGGTGCTCGTGGTGGACTACGCCGTCCCGGATGTCACCGGTCGCGGTGAACCCGGTGTCGTCGACGTCGTCGAGGTGACTCCCGGTGACGGTGCAGCCGTCGGTGCGGGCGCTCGCCCGGTTCGTGCGGGCCTCGTCGTAGCGCCCGTCGGCCCGCGGCTCCTGGCGGATGTGGCCCGTCGGCGGTCACCCACGTGCCGGCCACGCCCACCGGCCGGTCCTGTTCGGGTTCCCGATCGCGTTCGTGCCGAGCCGAGCATGCGGCCGGGCGGTAGGTGGCGGGGAGGCGGCGCGGTTCCCGGCTTTCTTGCGCCCGCCACCGGTTGAGTACACAGTGGACTGAGTCCGGTAACGCGAATTCCCTTCACCACACGAAGGTGTTCCTCCATCCTGCGTGGCGACCGGTGCCGGTCCTAGTCTTGCCGGACCACCCAGGTCGCAGGCGGGTGAGGGGGCCATTGTGGACATGTCACGGGCTCGTGGACGACCTGCCCACGAGCGCACCACCGCGCGGGTACCGGACTTCGCGGCGCAGCTGCCCGACAGCGCGGCCGTGCTCGCGCGGGCCGACGGCGAGAACTTCCCCGTCGCGGCGCGAGTGCTGCCGCGGGGCCCGCGCACCCACCTGATGGCGCTCTACGGCTACTTCCGGCTCGTCGACTACGCCGGGGACGACGCGCCCGGCAACCGCGAAGTCCTGCTCGACCACCTCGAAACCGACCTCGGCCACGCCTACCGCGGCACCCCGCGGCTCCCGCTGCTCAAAGCACTCGCACCCACCATCCGCGCCTGCGGCCTGCCGCAGGAGGTGCTGGTGCGGCTGATCGACGCGAACCGGCGGGACCAGCACGTGCACCGCTACCGCACCTTCACCGAGCTCGTCGACTACTGCGCGCTCTCGGCGAACCCCGTCGGCGAATCCGTGCTGCACGTCTTCGGCTGCGCCCGTCCCGACCTGGTCGCCCTCTCCGACCGCATCTGCACCGCGCTGCAGATCCTGGAGCACTGCCAGGACGTGCTCGAAGACCACCGCGCGGGCCGCGTCTACCTGCCCGAAGCGGACCTGCGCCACTACGGCTGCGCGCCCGAGGAACTGGAATCGGGCCGGGTCCCCGCGCATTGGCGGGCGCTGCTGCGCTTCCAGGTCGTGCGCGCGCACCGGATGCTCGAATCCGGCGCGCCCCTGGTCGGCAAGCTGCCGATGCCCGCCCGGCTCGCCGTCGCCGGGTACGTGGCGGGTGGACGCGCCACCGTCCACGCGTTCACCGCCGCCCGGTTCGACCCGATCAGCGGGGACGTGACCCCCGCCCGCGCCCGCACCGCCGCCGAATCGGTGCGCTTGCTGCTGTCAGGAGGTACCTGGTGACCACTTCGGTTCCGGAGGCGTACCGGGAGTGCGAGCGGATCACCCGCGAGCGCGCGCGCAACTTCTCCTACGGGATCAGGTTGCTGCCGGGGCCGAAGCGGCGGGCGCTGTCCGCGGTGTACGCGTTCGCCCGCCGCGTCGACGACATCGGCGACGGCGAGCTGCCCGCCGCCGAGAAGCTGCGGCTGCTGGCCGAAGCCCGCACCGCGCTGCACCACGCGAGCCCGCGGTCCGCGGACCCGGTGCTGGTGGCGCTGGCCGACGCCGAATCGCGGCTGGCACTGCCGATGTCCGCCTTCGACGAGCTCATCGACGGCTGCGAAGCGGACGTGCGCGGCACCAAGTACCTGACCTTCGAGGACCTGCTGCACTACTGCCGCTGCGTCGCCGGATCGATCGGCAGGCTCTCGCTCGGGGTGTTCGGCACCACCGACCGGGCCGTGGCCGAACGCCGTGCCGACTCCCTCGGCGTCGCGCTGCAGCTCACCAACATCCTGCGCGACGTGCGCGAGGACCACGGCAACGGGCGCGTCTACCTGCCCGCGGAGGATCTGCAGCGCTTCGGCGTGCACCTCGTCCCCGGCGAACCCGGCCCGGTCGCGAGCGACGCCGACGGGCTCGCCCGGCTCGTGCGGTTCGAGGTCGCCCGCGCCGAGCAGTGGTACCGGGAGGGCTTCGGGCTGCTGCCGATGCTCGACCGCCGCAGCCGGGCCTGCTGCGCGTCCATGTCCGGGATCTACCACGAGGTGCTGCAGGCCATCGCCGCCGCGCCCTCGCGGGCGATGCGGCGGCGCACCTCGCTGCCCGCCTGGCGCAAGGCCGGCGTGGCGGCCCGCTCGTTGGCGGGGATGGCGCCGTGAACCGCGCCGTGCTCGTCGTCGGCGGCGGCCTCGCCGGGCTCACCGCGGCGCTGCGCTGCGCCGACCAGGGCTTCGAGGTGACGTTGCTGGAAGCGCGGTCCCGGCTCGGCGGCGCCGCGGGATCGTTCCGCCGCGGCGACCTCGACGTCGACACCGGGCAGCACGTGATCCTGCGCTGCTACACCGCCTACCGCGCGCTGCTGCGCCGGTTCGGCGCCGCCGACGGGATCCACGTGCAGCCGAAGCTGCGGATCCCGGTGCTGCGACCCGGCGCGCCGCCGAGCGTGCTGCGGCGCTGGCAGGCGCCCGCCCCGCTGCACCTGGCACCCGCGCTGCTCGGCTACCGGGCCCTGACGCCCGCCGAACGGCTCGGCGCCGCGCGGACCGCGCTCGCGCTGCGCGCGCTGGACCCGGCCGACCCGGAGCTCGACGAGCACAGCTTCGGGGACTGGCTGCGCTCCCGCGGCGAATCGGCGCGAGCCGTGGACGCGCTGTGGGGGCTGCTGTCGGTGGCCGCGCTCAACGCCCAGCCCGACCGCTCCTCGCTGGCGCTGGCGGTGAAGGTCTTCCGCACCGGCGTGCTCGACGGCACCGACTCCGCCGACATCGGCATCCCGCGCCGCCCGCTCGGCGCGCTGCACGACACCGCGGCGCACCGGGCGCTGCACGCCGCCGGGGTGCGGGTCCTGCTGCGCACCAAGGCGGTCGGGCTGCGCCGGGACGCGCTCGGCTGGCGCGTGCCCGTGCGCGGGCGCGGCGGTGAGGACGTGCTCAACGCCGACTCCGTGGTCGTGGCCGTGCCGCACCAGCACGCCACCGCGCTGCTGACCGGGCTGCCGCTGCCCGCGGTACCGCGCTGGTCCGGGCTCTCGGCGGCGCCCATCGTCAACGTGCACGTGCACTACGACCGGGCGGTGCTGGCCGAGCCGATGGCCGCGGTGCTCGACTCGCCGGTGCAGTGGCTGTTCGACCGGACCGCGATCGCGGGCGCGCGGCACGGCCAGTACCTGGCCCTCTCGTTGTCCGCCGCGCAGGACCTGCTCGACCGGCGCACCGACGAGCTGCGCGAGCTGTTCCTGCCCGCCCTGCGGGATCTGCTGCCCGCGGCCCGGCAGGCCCGCGTCGACGACTTCTTCGTCACCCGCGAACCGCGCGCGACTTTCGACCAGGCCCCCGGCACGCGGGCGAGGCGTCCCGCGGCGGACACCGGGCTCACCGGGCTGGTGCTGGCAGGCGCGTGGACCGCCACCGGCTGGCCCGACACCCTCGAAGGCGCTGTGCGCAGCGGAGAACGGGCCGCGCGCGTCGTGCGAGCGGCCACCGGCGACGCCCGGCAGACGGGCGTGGAGGTGTCCCGATGACCATTGCCGTCCCCAGCGCGCTGACCACCTCGCGACGGCAGGTGGAGCCCGCACTCCGGGCCGCGGTCGGCGAGCTCGACGAGCACACCCGGCTGGTCTGCGAGTACCACTTCGGCTGGGTGCACGCCGACGGCAGCCCCGACGGGCGCACCGGCAAGGCGCTGCGGCCCGCGCTGGTGCTGCTCGCCGCTGCCGCCGCCGTCGAGGACGCCCCCGCCCCGTTCCGGGAAGCGGCCGCGGTGGAACTGGTGCACAACTTCTCGCTGCTGCACGACGACCTGATGGACGACGACACCTCCCGGCGGCACCGGCCCACCGCGTGGACGGTGTTCGGCAGGCCCGCCGCGCTGCTGGCCGGGGACGCGCTGCTCGCGCTCGGCACCAGCGTGCTCGTCGATCCGCCCGCCCCGCACGCCGCCGACGCGGTGCGGATGCTCGGCTCGGCGACCGGGCGGCTCATCGTCGGGCAGGCCGCCGACCTCGACTTCGAGCGGCGGCACGACGTGGGGCTCGGCGAGTGCCTGCGGATGGTCGAGGGCAAGACCGCGGCGCTGCTCGGGTGCGCCTGCGGGCTCGGCGCGCTGGCCGCGGGCGCGGATCCGGCCGTCGTGTCGCGGCTGCGGACCTTCGGCGAGGAGCTGGGGATGGCCTTCCAGCTCGTCGACGACCTGCTCGGCCTGTGGGGAGATCCGGCGACCACCGGGAAACCGGTGCTCTCCGACGTGCGGGCGCGGAAGAAGACGGCGCCCGTCGTGCACGCCCTCACCTCCGGGACCGCGGCGGGAGAGCGGCTGCACCGGCTCTACCAGGACCCCGAGCAGCTCGTCGGCGACCGCGCCGAACTCGCCGCCGACCTGGTGCGCCAGGCCGGTTCGAAGGAGTGGGCCGAGAACGAATGCGAACGCAGGCTGACCGCCGCGCTCGCGCAGCTGCCCACCGGCGGCCGGACCGGCCCCGCGGTGGACGCCCTGACCGAACTCGCGGAATTCATCGTGCGGAGGCAATGGTGACCGAACAGCTGACCCGATCCGGGACCGAGGAGCAGACCCTGCCGGACCTGCCGCTGGGCAGCGGTGTCCGCGCGCACGCGGCGCTGCTGTCGGCCCAGGAGCACCTGCTGTCCCTGCAGGACACCGACGGCTGGTGGAAGGGGGAGTTGCAGACCAACGTCACCATGGACGCCGAAGACCTGCTGATGCGCCAGTTCCTCGGCATCCGCACCCCCGCCGAGACCGAGCGCGGCGCGCGCTGGATCCGCTCCCAGCAGCGGGAGGACGGCACCTGGGCGACCTACTTCGGCGGCCCCGGGGACCTGTCCACCACCGTCGAGGCCTACACCGCGCTCAAGCTCGCGGGCGACGACCCGGAGGCCGAGCACATGGCGGCGGCCCGCTCCTGGATCCTCGCCCGCGGCGGCATCGAGGAGACCCGGGTGTTCACCCGGATCTGGCTGGCGCTGTTCGGGGAGTGGTCCTGGGACGAGCTGCCCGCGATGCCGCCGGAAGTGGTGCTGCTGGGCAAGTCGGTGCCGCTGAACCTGGCGGACTGGGCGTGCTGGGCCCGGCAGACCGTGGTGCCGCTGACCGTCGTGTGCACGCTGCGGCCGAGTCGCGACCTGGGCGTGGGCGTCGGGGAACTGCGCACCGGGCGGGTCCCGCAGCGCTCCACCGGCGCGTGGGACCGGGCGTTCCACGCGCTCGACGCGGTCCTGCACCGCTACCAGCGCCGTCCGCTGCGGTCGCTGCGGGAACTGGCGATGCGCCGGGCCGCGGAGTGGATCGTCGCGCGGCAGGAGGCCGACGGGTCCTGGGGCGGCATCCAGCCGCCGTGGGTGTACTCGCTGCTGGCGCTGCACCTGCTCGGCTACCCGCTGGAGCACCCCGTGCTGCGGGAGGGCATCGCCGGGCTCGACGGGTTCACCGTCCACGAGCAGACGGCGGACGGGCCGGTGCGCAGGCTGGAGGCGTGCCAGTCGCCGGTGTGGGACACCGTGCTGACCGTGCAGGCGCTGCGGGACTCCGGGCTGCCCGCCGACCACCCGGCGCTGCGCTGCGCAGCGGACTACCTGCTCGACGAGGAGGTGCGGGTGACCGGTGACTGGGCGGTGCGCAGGCCGAACCTGGCGCCCGGCGGGTGGGCCTTCGAGTTCGAGAACGACGGGTACCCCGACACCGACGACACCGCCGTCGCGCTGCTGGCGCTCAACCGGATCCAGCACACGAAGCCGGCCGAGGTCCGCCGCGCCATCGACCGCGGGGTGCACTGGCTGCGCGGCATGCAGTCCCGCGACGGCGGCTGGGGCGCGTTCGACGCGGACAACACCCGCAAGCTCGTCACCCGGCTCCCGTTCTGCGACTTCGGCGAGGTCATCGACCCGCCGTCGGCGGACGTCACCGCCCACGTGGTGGAGGCGCTGTCCGCGGTCGGGCACCGCGACGACCCGGCGGTGCGCGCCGGGGTCCGCTGGCTGCTGGAGAACCAGGAGGCCGGCGGTTCCTGGTTCGGCCGCTGGGGCGCCAACCACGTCTACGGCACCGGAGCGGTGGTGCCCGCGCTGGTCGAGGCCGGGGTACCCGCGAACCACCCGTCGCTGCGGCGCGCGGCGCGCTGGCTGGAGCAGCACCAGAACGCCGACGGCGGCTGGGGCGAGGACATGCGCTCCTACACCGACGAGCGCTGGATCGGCGTCGGCACCTCCACCGCCTCGCAGACCGGGTGGGCGCTGATGGCGCTGCTCGCGCTGGGCAGGCACACCACCGAGGCGGTGCGCAACGGGGTCGAGCACCTGGCGGCCACCCAGCGCGCGGACGGCACCTGGGACGAGCCGCACTACACCGGCACCGGGTTCCCCGGCGACTTCTCGATCAACTACCACCTGTACCGGCTGATCTTCCCGCTCACCGCGCTCGGCCGGTACGAGCGCGCGGTCGCCGAGCGGTGATCGGGGCGCGGCGGTGAGCGCGGCGGCGCGACGGCGGACCGGTGGTGCAGCCACCGGTTCCCGGGTGCTGCTGTGCGCGCCGCTGCGCTGCGAGGCGGTCGCGCTGCGCGGCGCGACCGGTTCACCGGTGCTGCGCGCCGGGCTCGGCACCGGGCGCAGCGCGCGCCGCGTCGCCGGGGTTCCGCTCGGTCCCGAGGACGCGCCGGTCCTGCTCGGCCTGGGCGGGGGAGTGGGGGATACCGGTCCCGGCGCGGTCGTGGTCGTCGACGAGGACCGCGACGAGGCGGGCAGCGTGCGGCTGCCCGGGGCGGCCGGGCTGGCCGAGCTCCTCCGCGGCGCCGGGTTCCCGGTGCTGGTCGGTCCCGTCGCCAGCGCGGACCACCTGGTCGGCGGCGTCGAGCGCGCCGCGCAGGCCACCACGGGCGTGGTGGCGGTGGACATGGAATCGGCCGCGGTGGCGCGCTCGGCGGGGGACCGGTTGTGCGCCGTGGTGCGGGTCGTCGTCGACACCGCGCGGACTCCGCTGCTGCACCCGCGCACCGCCGACCGGGGGCTGCGCGCCCTGCTGCGGCTGCGGCGGCTCGCTCCCGCGGTGACCGCGTGGGCCGCCTCGTCGCGGCGATGTCGGCCCGCGACGACCGACCACCCGCGGTGACGACCCGCCGTCCCGACCCCACCCGAGCTGGAGGTACTGACATGGGAATTCCGCTGCGCCAAGCCGTCCGCGTCGGCTCCTACCTCGTGCGGCAGAAGCTCGCGCGACGCGAGAAGTTCGCCCTCACCCTGGAGCTCGAACCGCTGTTCGCCTGCAACCTGGCCTGCGCCGGCTGCGGCAAGATCCAGCACCCGGCCAGCGTGCTCAAGCAGCGCATGCCGGTGGACCGGGCGCTGGCCGCCGTCGAGGAGTGCGGCGCCCCGGTCGTGTCCATCGCCGGTGGCGAACCGCTGATGCACCCCGAGATCGAGGTGATGGTCGCCGAGCTGGTGCGGCGCAAGAAGTTCGTCTACCTGTGCACGAACGCGCTGCTGATGCCCCGCAAGATCGATAAGTTCACGCCGTCGCCGTACTTCTCCTGGGCGGTGCACATCGACGGGCTGCAGGAGCGCCACGACGCCTCGGTGTGCAAGCAGGGCGTGTTCGACCAGGCGGTGGAGAACGTGCGCGAGGCGCAGCGCCGCGGCTTCCGGGTCACCACCAACAGCACGTTCTTCAGCACCGACACGCCCGCGTCGGTGATCGAGGTGCTCGACTACCTCAACGACGAGCTCCAGGTCGACCAGATGATGCTCTCGCCCGCCTACGCCTACGACAAGGCGCCCGACCAGGAGCACTTCCTCGGCGTCACCGAGACCCGCGAGCTGTTCGCGAAGGTCTTCGCCGACGGCAGGCGCAAGAAGTGGCGGTTCAACCACTCGCCGCGGTTCCTGGACTTCCTGGAGGGCAAGGTCGACTTCGGCTGCACCGCGTGGGCGATCCCGTCCTTCTCGCTGCACGGCTGGCAGCGGCCCTGCTACCTGATGGGTGACGGGTACGCGCAGAGCTACCGGGAGCTGATCGACGAGACCGACTGGGAGTCCTACGGGCGCGGCCGGGATCCGCGGTGCGCCAACTGCATGGCTCATTGCGGTTATGAGCCCACCGCGGTACTGGCCACGATGGGTTCACTACGCGAATCGATTCGTGCCCTGAAGGGGTGAGGGATACCACCCGAACCACTGTTGATCAGCAACGATGCGGTTACCCTTGGGGTCCCGCCCCCGACGACGGACACCGATACGCATGAAGCAGCCATCGCAGGTCGTGCACCTCGACGCGCTCCCATCGCACCTGTGGCACGCCGCCAAGCACCTGGGCGAAACGGTCGTCGCACCGCTGGTGCTGTTCTACGTCCTGTTCACCTTCACCGGTCTGACCGGTGGACTGATCGCCGCACTCGTGTGGGGCGTCGGCGCCGTCGCCGTCCGCCTCGTGCTCCGGCTGCGGGTGCCGCTGGTGCTGATGCTGACCACCGGGGTGCTGGTGGTGCGGACCGTCGTCGGGTTCGCCACGAACAGCTCGTTCCTGTACTTCCTGGAACCGAGCCTGCAGAACTTCCTGGTGGCCGTGCTGTTCCTCGGGTCGCTGCTGTTCGAACGGACGCTCATCGCCAAGCTCGCCGACGACTTCTGCATCCTGCCGCCGTCGCTGATCGGCAACGCCCGGGTGCAGCGGTTCTTCCGGCGGGTGTCGCTGCTGTGGGCGCTGGTGTTCACGATCAACGGCTTCACCACGCTGTGGGCGCTCGCCCAGGCCACCATCGGGCACTTCCTGCTGGCCAGCACGGCAGGCTCGTTCAGCCTGGTCGCGGTGGCCGCGGTCGCCTCGATCTGGTGGCTGCGCCGCGAGCTGCGCGGTGAGGGGATCACGCTGCGCTTCGCCCGCGCGGCCTGAGCATCCGCGGTCGCACGGCCCACCGATCCGGTCCAGCCGGGTCGGTGGGCCGTTCTCGTGAGCGCCCTCAGCCGAAGCGGTGGGCGAGGCGGTGGAAGGTCGCGGGCAGCGCGCCCTGCGCCCGGGCGGCGAGACCCAGCCAGCTCGGCACGAACACCTCCGCCGTGTCCTCCTCCAGCGCGCGCACCAGCACCCGCGCCACCCGCTCCGGCGGTACCGGCCGCGGGAAGCGGCGCTCCGGGGCACCCCGGCGGTCGAAGAAGCGGGTGGCGACCAAGCCCGGGAACACGGTGGTCACCGGCACGCCCTCGTGCGCCACGCTCGCCGCGAACGCCCGCAGCCCCGCCTTCGTCGCCGAGTACACCGCCTCCCCGCGCACCCCGGTCGCGGCTATCGACGAGACGAACCCCACCTGGCCGCCCCGAGCGACCAGCCCGGGCAGCGCCGCGCGCGTCAGCTGCAGCGGGGCCGTGAGGTTGAGCGCCACCAGCTCCGCCACCCGCGCCTCCGGCATCTCCGGCAACGGACCCGCGCACCCGGCCCCGGCGTTGTTGATCAGCAGGTCGGTGTCGGCGGCGACCTCGGCGACCCGGCGCACCGCATCCGGATCCGCCAGGTCCGCCACCAGCGCGCGCCCGCCGCTGCGCCGCGCCACCGCCGCCAGCCGCTCCCGGTTCCGGCCCACCAGCACCGGATCGCACCCGAGCGCCCCCAGCTCCAGCGCGAGCGCCGCGCCGATGCCGGAGGACGCGCCGGTGACCAGCGCGGAGCGCCACCTCACCCGGCACCTTCCTCGATGGCCCGCCGCAGGTGCTCGCCGCGGTGCGTGAGCACCCAGATGCCCGCCATCAGCACCAGGCCCGCCAGCACCTGCCCGGCCACCGCGCCCGGCGCCGTCTCCACGCGCTCGCCGAGCCAGCTCACCCCGATCGCCATCCCCACCAGCGGATCCGCCGCGGTGATCACCGCGAGGGCCGGGGAGATGAACCGGCCCTGCTGGAACGTGTTCTGGCTCAGCAGGAACCCCACCGGCCCCAGTGCGCACACCACGTACAGCGTCGGATGCGTGAACGGTTCGGCGATGCCGCCGTGCCGCAGCTGCTCGGCCACCACCTTGATCAGACCGGCGGTGACCCCGTAGAGCACGCCCGTCGCCAGCGCCAGCGCCAGCACCCGCACCTCACCGGGGAAGCGGTTCGCGGTGAGCACGCAGGCCAGCACCACCAAGGCCAGCACCACCGCCAGCGGCCGCACGTCCGTCGCCCCCGTGAACCCCGTCCCCTCGCCGACGGGCCGCGCCAGCAGCAGGAACGCGGCGAGCCCCGCCATCACCGCCAGCGCGCCCAGCACCAGCACCCGGTCCAGCCTGCGGTGCGCCATCCCCGCCGCGAACACCGCCCCGAACAGCACCGAGGTCACCAGCAGCGGCTGCACCAGCACCAGCGGTCCGAACGCCAGCGCCACCATCTGCAGCGACAGCCCGGCCAGCACCGTCCCGATGCTGAGCAGCCAGACCGGCTTGCGCACCAGGTCCCACAGCAGCCGCGGGTCGAGCGTGCGGCTGGTGGGCACCTGCTTGGTGGCGCGCTGCTGCACCGCGCTGGCCAGCCCGAACCCGGCCGCGCCGAGGACGGCGGCCGGTACCGCGATCCCCAGCATCGTGCCCGTGGAACTCACGAGCCGACGCCCACCGGTGCGGGGTCGCCCAGCGCGGCGAACGCCTGCCGGAACCGGTCGGCGAACTCGGCCACGTCCGGGAACGACCCGGGGTCGGTGGTGATGCCGACGCCCGTGTGCTCGGCCCAGTGGATCACTCCGAGCGCCAGGCCCACCCCGGCGGCCAGTGGCAGCACCGGGTGCACGGTGTGCAACCGCGCGCCCGCGATCCGCGGCGGTTCGGCCCGACCGGGCATGACCGAGACGATGGCCTGGAAGAAACGTCCCCGGTACATCGACCGGACCGCTCGCGCGTGCAGCGGGGCCGGGAGCTTGCCCAGCGCCCCCACCACCGCGGCAGCGGCGACCGGCATGCCGCCGCGTTGCGCCCGGTCCAGGCGGGCGGCGATCTCGGAGAGGCGTCGGCGCGGCGCCATCGGACCCAGCGGCAGGTCCACCGCGATCCCCGCCGCGTGGTTGCCGAACCAGGACGTCCCGCCACCGGTGCCCCGGGGCACCATCGCGCGCAGCGAGCGCTGCGTGGTGTCGTTCTCGTCCACCAGGTGCAGCGCTTCGGCCAGCACCGCCAGCAGCAGCGCGGTCCGGCTGACCCGGTGGGCGGCGGCGGTGCGGCGCACCTGCTCGGTGGGGAGCTCCACCCACGCGTAGCGGCGGGCCGAGGTGCTGCGCCGCGCCGGCCCCGCCGCGGGCAGCGCGTTCGCCGCGGCCAGGCCCAGCACACCGCGCAGCACCACCAGCGCCCGGCGCGCCCCCGACAGCTCCGGGGCGGCGGGCGGCGGCTCCTCCTGCGGGTCGTCGGAGAGCAACCGCAGCAGCGTCGCGGTCATCACCAGCCCGTCACCCAGTGCGTGGTGCATCGACACCAGCAGCACGACCTGCGCCGAGCCGGGTTCGCGCAGCACCTTCAACGCCCATGGCGGCCGGTCGGCGCGCAGCGGGGCGGTGAAGAACTCCCGCTCGACCCGTTCCCGCTCGCCGGGAGCGCCGCTCAGCTCGTGGTGGCCGAGGTGCTCGGGCACCGAGATCTCCCGCACGGGGATCCAGCGCCCGCCGCTGAGCCGGTGGTGCAGCATCGGCAGCCGCGGCGCCCGGCTGGTGATCAGGGCGCCGAGGTGGTCGATCCAGTCCGCGGTCGTCATCACCCGGTCCGGGTCGCTCAGCGTCAGCACCGCGCCGGTGCGCTGCGGTACCTCCGGGGTGGCGGCGTGCACGAAGAACGCGTCCTGCCCGCGCAGCCGCCGCGGGCGCGGCGGGGGGCGCAGGTCGGCGAGCTCGGGCACCTGGTCGGCGAACCGGCCGGTGACCCGCAGGTGCTCGTGCACGCGCTGCTCGACCGCGTGCAGCTCGTCCGGGTCGGTGAGCAGGCGGTCCAGCGCCCCGGCCAGCGCGTCGGCGTCCTCGCACAGCAAGGCGAGCCCGGCGTCGGCCATCAGTTCGGCGTTGGCGCGGCCGTGCCCGGCGATCGGTTCCACCATGAGCACCGGCCGTGCGCAGGCGAGCGCCTCCAGCGCGGTCGCACCACCCGCGTTGGTCACCACCACGTCGGCGGCCGTGGTGTAGGCGGGCACGTTCCGCACCCAGCTCAGCGGCACCAGCCGGGGGTCCTGCTCGGCGCGGTCCCGCAGGCGCCGCAGCAGCGCCTCGTTGTGCCCGCACAGCACCACCACCCGGTCGATCCCGGTGCGCAGCGCGGCATCGGCGGCGCGCTCCACGGAACCGAAGCCGAGCGAACCGCAGGAGATCAGCAGCATCCGCCCCTCGGCGGGCAGCCCGCAGTCCCGGCGGGCCTCGGCCTTGTCCCGCGGCCGGAACCGGGACTCCACCGGCGGGGCGCTCACCGCGTGCACCGAGCGGGGCTGGGCACGCCGTGCGGCCCGCAGCCCGTTCTCGCTCATCACGTAGTGCAGGTCGATCCGCGAGTACACCCAGAACGGGTGCGGCGCGAAGTCGGAGATCACCGCCGCGATCGGCACGTCGAGCTCGCCGCGCCCGCGCAGCCAGTCGAGGCCCGCGGTACCCAGCGGGTAGGTCGAGACGATCAGGTCCGGGCGGTGCTCGGCCAGCACCGGCCGCAGCCGCCGCCCGCACCAGGACCCGACGAAGCGGCGGCAACCGTCGGCGAACCAGCGCTGCCGCCACAGCGCGGCGTAGAAGAAGTCGTACAGCCACGGGGTGCTCTCGACGTTGGTGACGTAGATGCGCTGGAACGCGCCCGGCACCCACGAACCCATGACCTGCAGCGCGTCCACCCAGGTGACGGCGCATCCCGGCCAGCGGGCGCGGGCGGCCTCCTCCACGGCCCGCGCCGTGGCGTTGTGGCCTTCCCCGATGGTGGCGCTGACCAGCAGGAGTCGGTGCGGTGGCTGAGTCACGAGGCGAGCTCCCCCCCTCCGAGAACGGCTCGTGGTCCGGAGGCTAACGGCGTCCCGGAGGCCCGGCCGGATGAGCGAACGTCGCGCAGCCGGATGACTCGGCGGCCGGTTCCGGGTGAGGATGGCCGTGGTGGATCAGCTGAGGCCCGGGCGACCGGGCGGGACGGGAGTGGGCATGACCAGCAAGCAGGAGGCGGCGGCCGCGGTCCGGGCGAAGAAGGTGGAGCTCGGCATCACGTGGGCGCAGCTGGCGGAGGCCGTGGGGCGCCCGGTGGCGTGGACGACGGCGGCGCTGCTGGGCCAGCACCCGATGCCGGAGGCGGAGGCGCGCGCGGCGGGGGAGCTGCTGGAACTGGGACCGGACGTGCTGCACGCGCTGCGGCTGCAACCCACCAGGGGCGCGTTGGACCAGCCGGTGCCCACCGACCCGACGATGTACCGGTTCTACGAGGTGCTGCAGGTCTACGGGCCGACGATCAAGGAGCTGATCCACGAGGAGTTCGGCGACGGCATCATGAGCGCGATCAACTTCCGGCTCGACGTGAGCCGCGCGGAAGATCCGCAGGGCGACCGGGTGGTGGTGACGCTGGACGGCAAGTTCCTGCCGTACCAGTGGTGACCTCGCCGCGCCCCTGAGCGGGCGTTCAGCCGGTGGCCGCGAGGAACGCGTCGCGCAGGTCGTGGGTGATGTGCGCGGGCCACAGCGCGTGCAGCGGCGCGAACAGCGCCGGGCGCAGCTCCACCACCCGGGTCCGCCCGCCCGCGGTGGGCCCGGGCGGGGCGGTCACCAGGGCCACGTGCCGGGTGCCGATCACCGCGGTGACCGGCGGGGTGCCCTGGATCGGATTGCGCAGGTGCTCCGGTTCGAACCCGGCGCGGCGGCAGTGCTCCAGCAGCAGGTCGGTGTAGCCGGACCGCCCCGGATCGCCCCAGACCACGAGCCGTTCCCCGGCTAGTTCGGTGAGCTCGACGTGGTCCCGGCCGGCCAGGTGGTGGTCCGCGGCGACGGCGAGCGACAGCCGGTCCTGGCTGAGGGTGCTGCGGGTCAGCCCGTGCTGGGGGCGCATGCCGCGGCAGAGCCCGAGGTCGAGTTCGCCGCCGAGCAGGTCCTCGGTGAGCTGCTGCGGGTAGTGCTGGTGCACTTCGGTGCCGAGCGCGGGCAGCTCGGCGAGCGCGGTGTGCACCAAGGTGGTGACTTCGTCGCTGGTCACGGCCGGGGTGTGCCCGATCCGCAGGGTCTCGGCGCCGCCGCGTCCGATGCGGCGGGCGCGGTGCAGCGCGGCGCGGGCGATGCCGTGCAGGACCCGCGCGTCTTCGATGAGCGCCTGCCCGGCGGGCAGCGGGGTGACCCCGCCGGTGTCGCGGCGCAGCAGCGGGACGCCGACCTCGCGTTCGAGGCTGCGCACCGAGGTGCTCAGCGCCTGCTGGGTGAGGTGCAGCCGGGCCGCGGCCCTGGTGAATCCGCCTTCTTCGGCCACGGCGACGAGGTGCTCCAGCTTGCGCAGGTCCAGTCCCACGTCGGTCCTCCACCTCCTCGTCGGCTGCCGCGTCCCGCACTCGCCGGGGCGGCCGCCCCCCCGCTCCGGCCGCCCCGGCATCCTGCTCCACCCTGGCGGGCGGTCCGGTCAGCGGGTGGTGTACCCGCCGTTGGCGAAGATCGTCTGCCCGGTGATCCACCAGCCGTCGGTGGCCAGGAAGCGGACCAGCGGTTCGATGTCCTCGATCTTGGTGAGCTGGTTGCCGAGGGCCTGCGACTTGTGGAACTCGACCCGTTCGGGGGTCTCCTGCGGGTAGAAGAACGGGGTGTCCATCGGCCCGGGGGCGATGTTGTTCACCGAGATGCCGCGGTCGGCGAACTCCTTGGCCGCGGCCCGGGTGAAGTGCTCCAGCGGCGCCTTGCCGCCCGCGTAGGTGGAGTAGCCGTCGGTGAACGCCGCCAGCAGCGAGGTCACCAAGCTGATGATCTTGCCGTTGTCGTTGAGCCGGCGGCCCGCCTCCTGCAGGAAGAAGTACGCGGCCTTGGCGTTGATGCCGAACATCCGGTCGTACTCCTCCTCGGAGGTCTCCACGATCGGTTTGCGCAGCACCATGCCGGTGGTGTTGACGGCGACGTCGACGCCGCCGAACTCGTCGACGGCCGCGTCGAACAGCCGCCGCACGTCCTCGACCCGGGTCAGGTCACCCGCGACGGTGATCGCCTGCGAACCCGCCGCGCGAACGGCCTCGGCGGTGCGCTCGGCGTCGTCCTTCGAGGACTCGGAGTGGTGGTGGACCACGACCTTGGCGCCGGCTTCGGCGAGCTTGGTGCTGATCAGCCCACCGAGGTTCTTGCCGCCACCCGCGACCACCGCGACCTTGCCGTTCAGCGTGTGCTCGGTCATCTCGCCCTCCTTGCCGGGATCGGTCGACCGGCGCGTTCCGCCGGCCCGGCCCCGACGCTAGGGGCCGTAGCCCGGATCCGGGAAACACGCGCTTCGCGTGCGCCGACAAGGAACGCTGATGGCCGCAGGCCGCGGCGGGTTCAGCAGGTCATCCGCAGATCTTCCCGGCGGCCGCGGTGAGGGCGTCCCGGTGCAGCGCGTCCAGCCGGTGCCCGAAGACCGCGGTGACCGCGGAGGCGGCGAGGTCCAGCCGGCATTCGTCGGTGGGTTCCCGCACCACTTCGGTCTCCCGCAGCTCGCGCACCGCCTCCGCGCTGATCCGGTCCAGCTCGGGCCGCACCTCCGCGCCGAGGTCGGGCCGGTTGCCGGGCCGCAGCTCCGGGTGCGCGTCCCACTCGGCGAACAGCCCGCGCTGCACGTCCTTGCCCGCCTCGATCTGGTCTCGGAAGAACCGGACCCCATCGGCGGGGTCGAGCCCCGCTTCGGTGGAGAGCTCGGCGACGGTGTCGAGCACTTCCCGCTCCCGCGCCGGGTCCTCGATGGGGGAGTCGGTGCCGTACTTGGCGGCGGCGACTTCGTCGGCCAGCAGCAGCCGTTGGGCGGCGAGGTCGACCAGCGCGATCAGCCGGGGCTCGGCGCGGTCCGGTGCCGGTGCCGCGTTGCCGGTGGCCGGGGCCGTCGTCGCGATCAGCGCGCTCAGCGCGAGTCCCGTGAGCATCCTTCGTCGCATGTCCGCTCCTCGTCGGTCGGTGTCGTGGAGGAGTCTGCCCGGCCCGGGCCCGCGCACCACGTCCGACATGCCTCGGCGTGTCGGCCCGCCTCGGGCGCAGCCGCGGTTCCGGACGGAGGACGGTCCACTGTGAAGACACTGTGGACCGTCTGAAAACCGGAGTTGAACCGCGCGGGAACTGTTTTCTCCCGACGGCGAACACGCCGCGCTGCGGTGTGGTTATCGAGAACGGTCCTCAGTGGTCCGATCGGCCGCTCCGCAGCGGATCTCCGGGGTGCGCCGATTACGCCTTTCGGCGGAACCCGGGTTCTCGGTTTGTCATCGGCATGACAAGAAAATTCTCATGGCGAACCGCCAGCTTGACGTGCTCTGCGCGAAGTCGATAGGTGTTCCCGATCTTTACCGGTTTCAGCGCGCAGTGGTGAGGGAGCGGCATGGTTCGAGACGGTCGAACGGACGGCGCGGGCGGGGCCCGGCACGGTACGCACGCGTTGCGGGTGCTGGCCAGAGCGGGCATGGCCTCGCCCACCTCGCCGCGGCGCGCGCTGCGCGGGCTCGCCGACGTCCGCACCTGGGGCCCGCTGGTCGGGGCGCTGCGGCACATCACGCGGACCCGGCCCGCCGACGTGGGCCTGGTCTACGAACTCGGCGAGGTCACCTACGGGGAGCTGGACCGCGCCTCCGACCTGCTGGCGGTCGCGCTGCGGGACCGCGGGTTCGACGACCGGCACACCGTCGCGGTGTGCTGCCGCGACCACCGCTGGTTGGTCCTGTCGTTGCTGGCCTGCGGGAAGCTCGGTGTGCACGTGGTGCTGGTGAACACCGGTTTCGCCGCTCCCGAACTCGCCGACGTCGTCGAGCGCGAGCAGGTCGCCGCGCTCATCGCCGACGGCGAGTCCGCCCCGCTGGCGGCCGGGGCTCGGCTGCGGGTCCCGTGCTTCGAGGCGTGGCCCGCGGCGGCCGCGCCGGGAACCACCACCCTGAAGGACCTGCTCGCGGAGGCCGAGCAGTCCCCGGAGGAACCCGTCATCCCCCGGCCCCGCCGCCCCGCGGGCGTCGTGCTGCTCACCAGCGGCACCACCGGTCGCCCCAAGGGGGCCCGCAGGCAGGTGCGCTCCGCGTTGAGCGCCGCCGAGTTCCTGGACCGCATCCCGCTGCGCGCCGGGGAACCCACCTTCATCGCCTCCCCGCTGTTCCACGCCATCGGCTACTCGCAGCTGACCGTGGCGTTCGGCCTCGGCAGCACCGTGGTGGTGCGGAGCCGGTTCGACGCCGCGCGGCTCGCGACGGCCGTGCGTGAGCACGGGTGCCGTGCGGTGGTGCTGGTGCCGACGATGCTGCGACGGCTGCTCGACCTCGACCCGGAGTTCCTGCGCGCGAACCTGTCCGGGCTGCGCGCGGTGGTCGTGTCCGGCTCGGTGCTCGCCCCGGAGCTGGCGCGGGCCAACGCGCAGCGGCTCGGCGACGTGCTCTACAACCTGTACGGCTCCACCGAGGCCGCGGTCGCCGCGGTCGCCACCCCCGCGGAGCTGCGCCGCGCACCGGGCACCGCGGGGCGCAGCCCGCACGGCTGCGCGGTGCGGCTCTACGACGGGGCGAACCGGCGGATCACCCGGTCCGACGTGCTGGGCCGGATCTTCGCGGGTGGCACGCTGACCTCCGCCGGCTACACCACCGGCGCCGGGCGGCCGCAGATCGGCGGGCTGGTGGATACCGGCGACCTGGGCCACTTCGACGAGTCCGGGTTGCTGTTCGTGGACGGCCGCGCCGACGACATGATCATCTCGGGTGGGGAGAACGTCTTCCCGGCCGAAGTGGAGAACGTCATCGCCACCCACCAGGCGGTGAAGGACGTCGCGGTCCTCGGCATCTCCGACCCCGAGTTCGGGCAGCGGCTGCACGCGTTCGTGGTGCCCATCCCCGGTGCCGCGCTGCACCCGCTGGAGGTCGTCGACTTCGTCCGCCAGCGGCTCGCCCGGCACAAGGTCCCGCGGCAGGTGGACCTGGTGCGGGCGGTTCCGCGCAGCGCCACCGGCAAGGTCCAGCGCACGGCCCTGCCCGCGGGCTGACGCCCGGGCGCGGACCGGAGCGGGGCGGAGAACCCGGTGGTCGGCGCCCTGTCCGAAAGTATCAATGATCTGGCCGTCGGCGTCAGACCGGACGGGCGAACCCGGCATAACGTGATCGTGTCCCCAGCGCACGACCACGAGGAGCCCGCATGTCGCCGATCCGCCAACCCCATGTCGCCATCATCGGCAGCGGGTTCGCGGGCATCGCGGTGGCCGCGCAGCTCAAGCGGGCCGGCCACACCTCGTTCACGATCTTCGAACGCGCCCCCGGCGTGGGCGGGGTGTGGCGGGACAACACCTACCCGGGGGCCGCGTGCGACGTGCCCTCGCACCTGTACTCCTACTCGTTCCAACCGGAACCGACGTGGCGGCGCCGGTTCGCCGAGCAGCCGGAGATCCTGCGGTACCTGCGGCGCTGCGTGGAGCAGAACCGGCTGACCCGGCACCTGCGGCTGAACACCTCCATCGAATCCGCCGCCTACGACGAGAAGGCGCGGAAGTGGCGGCTGCGCACGGGATCCGGCGACCTCGTCGAGGCCGACGTGCTGGTGCCCGCGGTGGGCCAGCTCAGCGAACCGGTCGTGCCGAACCTGCCCGGGCTGGACGAGTTCGACGGCCCGGCCTTCCACTCCGCCCGCTGGGACCACCAGCTCGACCTGCGCGACAAGCGGGTCGCGGTGATCGGCACGGGCGCCAGCGCGGTGCAGTTCGTGCCCGCGATCGCCGACCGGGTGCGGGAGATGACGGTGTTCCAGCGCTCGGCGCCGCACATCGTTCCCCGGCCGGACCGCGCCTACCAGTCCTGGCACCGGTTCGCGTTCCGCCACATCCCCGGCGCGCAGGCCGTCGGCCGGTTCGGCGTCTGGCTGTTCTTCGAGGCGGCCGGTCGCGGGCTGACCACCGCGCAGGGCATCGGCAGGCTGTTCACCGTGGTCGCGGGTGGCCACCGGCGCAGGCAGGTGCCCGCGGAGCCGCTGCGCGCGGACCTCGCGCCCGACCACCAGATCGGCTGCAAGCGGGTGCTGTTCTCCAGCGAGTACTACCCGGCGTTCTCCCGCGAGGGCGTCCGGCTGGAGCGCGGAGCGATCGAACGGGTCACGTCGAACGGCGTGCGGACCGCGGACGGGGTCGAGCACCCCGCGGATGTGATCATCTTCGGGACCGGGTTCGACGCGAGCAACTTCCTGTCCACACTGGACATCACCGGCGCCGGTGGCGCCCGGCTGGACGAGGTGTGGAAGCGGGGTGCGCGCGCCTACCTGGGCATGGCGGTGCCCGGCTTCCCGAACATGTTCGTGATGTACGGCCCGAACACCAACCTCGGATCCGGATCGGTGGTGCACGTGCTGGAGAGCCAGGCCAGGTACGTGGTGCGCCTCGTGCGCAGGCTCGCCCGGAGACCCGGTGCCGCGCTGGACGTGCTCCCGGACGCCGCCGAGCGGTTCGACCACGAGATGCAGCGGCGGCTGCGCGACAGCGTGTGGGCCTCCTGCCGCAGCTGGTACCGGGACGCCGACGGGCGGGTCAGCACCAACTGGCCCGGATCCATGACCGAGTACCGCAGGCGCACCCGCTGCCCCGACCTGAACGACTTCCAGGTGCTGACGGCCTCCACCACGTGACCACCGTCCCCACCTGAACTGCACAGCGACCGAGCGGGCCGACGGCGGCCCGGACCCCCTGAGAGGTGCGCACATGCCCGACCACGACTACGACGTGCTCGTCATCGGATCCGGCTTCGGCGGCGGAGTGTCCGCGCTGCGGCTGACCGAGAAGGGCTACCGGGTCGGGGTGGTGGAGGCGGGCAAGCGGTTCCGCGACGAGGACTTCCCGAAGACCTCGTGGCGGCTGCGCGACTACCTGTACCTGCCGAAGCTCGGCTGCTACGGCATCTTCCGGTTCGACCTGCTCAAGGACGTGCTGATCCTCAGCGGCGCCGGGGTCGGCGGCGGATCCCTGGTGTACGCCAACACCCTCTACGAACCGCCGGAGGAGTTCTACGCGCACCCGCAGTGGGCCGGCATCACCGACTGGCGCCGCGAACTCGCGCCCTACTACGACCAGGCGAAGCGGATGCTCGGCGTCGCCGAGAACCCGCGGGACACCCCGGCCGACGAGGCGATGCGCGCCGCCGCCGAAGACCTCGGCATCGCGGGCACCTTCCACCGCGCGCAGGTCGGCGTGTACTTCGGCGAACCCGGTGCCACCGCTGAGGATCCGTACTTCGGCGGCGCCGGGCCGCAGCGGCAGGGCTGCCTGCACTGCGGCGAGTGCATGACCGGGTGCAGGCACGGCGCGAAGAACACCGTCGCGAAGAACTACCTGCACCTGGCCGAGAACGCCGGCGCCGAAGTGCACCCGCTGACCACGGTGACGGAGGTGCGCCCGCTGCCCGGCGGCGGCTACGCGGTCTCCACGGTGCGCACCGGCCGCCGGCTGCGCAAGCGGCGCCGCACGTTCACCGCGCGGGAGGTGGTGTTCTCCGCGTCGGCCCTGGGCACCCAGAAGCTGCTGCACCGGATGCGGGACACCGGTGCGCTGCCCGGGATCTCGCCCCGGCTGGGCCTGCTGAGCCGCACGAACTCCGAGCAGATCCTCGCCGCCCGCGCCCGCGGCGACGACCGCGACTACAGCGAAGGCGTCACCATCACGTCCTCGCTGCACCCGGACCCGACGACGCACATCGAACCGGTCCGCTACGGCAAGGGCAGCAACCTGCTGGCGCTGCTGGAGGCCGCGCTGGTCGACCCGAAGCCCGGCCGCAACCGGTTCCTGCTGGGGCTGCGGCACATGCTGCGCCACTGGCGCGACCTGCCGACGCTGCACCGGCCGCGCCGCTGGTCGCAACAGACGATCGTGCTGCTGGTGATGCAGGCGGTGGACAACTCGCTGACGTTGCGCACCAAGCGCGGCCTGTTCGGCCGCAAGCTCAGCAGCGAGCAGGGCGACGGGGAACCGAACCCGACGTGGATCCCCGCCGGGCACGCCGCGGCCCGCTCGGTCGCCGAGAAGATCGGCGGGGTGCCCGCGGGCAGCTGGGCGGACCTGGCGAACATCCCCATCACCGGGCACTTCATCGGCGGCTGCGCCATCGGCTCCGACGCCGAGCACGGCGTGGTCGACGCCTACCACCGGCTCTACGGGCACCCGGGGCTGCACGTGGTCGACGGCTCGACGATCTCGGCGAACCTGGGGGTGAACCCGTCGCTGACCATCACCGCGCAGGCGGAGCGGGCGATGGCGATGTGGCCGAACAAGGGCGAACCGGACCGCCGCCCCGAGCTGGGTGAGCCGTACCGGCCGGTCGAGCCCAGCGTCCCGTCGGCCCCCGTGGTGCCCGCGGCGGCACCGGGGGCGCTGCGGCTGCCGCTGAGCCCGATCTGATGTGCTGGGGCGGGAGATCCCGCCCGTGGAAGTCCTTGCCCGAACAGGAGAACGGATGACCTATCCACCAGAACCGTGGGAGCTGCACGGCGACCTGCACCTGTCGCTGTGGTCGCTGCCGGAGGTGGAGCTGCCGGGAGTGCCGCTGGAGACGCCACCGGTGCTGATCGGCGACCGCGGTCTCGTCGGCACCGCGTGGGTGCGCTACGGGCCGGGCAGCGTCCTGGAGTACGACGAGCTGCTCGTGGCCGTCCTGGTGCGCGACGGCGCGGTGCCGCGGGTGCACATCAGCCAGATCTGGGTGGACAGCCCGGAATCCTTGCGGGGCGGGCGCGAGCTGTGGGGGATCCCCAAGGAGAGCGCGGAGTTCCGCAGGCGCACCGGCGCGCGGGTCACCTCGTGCGCGGCCGGGGGCATCGCCTCCGCCGGTTTCTCCCGGTTGGCCCGGGTGCCCGGTCGCTGGCCGTTCGCCTACCGCGTCGCCCAGGACCTGCACGAGTTCCAGCAGTCCCCGGTGCGCGGATCGGCCGGGCTGACGTGGTGCTCGGCGGTGTGGCGGTTCGATCCGGACGGGCCGCTGGCGTGGCTGGACGGGCGGCGGCCGGTGGCGAGCGCGGCGCTCACCGACTTCTCGATGAGCTTCGGCGCGGCGTCCGGCTGATCCGCTTCCTCCCGGTTCTTCCGTTGCGGGCACGGGATTCTGGGTTCGCGGTGCGGGGCGTTCGTGGGATCATGGGAGCCATGACCGGTTCCGCACGCGCCCTGCTGGACTCGATTCACCGCGAACTCGCCCCGAGGGAGGGGGAGAACCGGCTGGTGCCGCTGGTGCGGGACGGTGCCGCGCCGAGGTCGGTGCTGGCCGCGCTGGCGGCGGAGGAGTCCCGCATCGTGCCGTGCGACTGGCGCAGCTTCCTCACCCTGTCCGCGCGCGCCGCGGACCGGCCCACCCGCGAGTTCTTCGCCGGGCTCGCCGCGGGGGAGGGGGCGGCGCTGGGCGCGCTGCCGAAGCTGTCGGCGGCGCTGGGCTGGAGCGAGCAGGACGTCGCCGACTACCGGCCGAAGGCGGGCTGCCAGGCCTACCCCGCGTACATGTCGTGGCTCGCGCTGCACGCCGAGCCCGGGGACGCCGCGGTGGCGATCGTGTCGAACTTCGCCGCGTTCGGCGCCTACTGCGCGGAGGTGGCCCAGGCGCTGCGCAGCAGGTACGGACTGTCCGATGCGGACTGCGAGTTCTTCGACCTGTTCGGCACCCCGGTGCCGGGCGCCGACGAGCAGGCGGAGGCGGCGGTGCAGGCCGAGCTCGACGCGGGCCGCATCACCGAGTCCCGCGCCCGCGAGCACGCGCGACTGTTCCAGGACTACGAGCTCATGTTCTGGAACACCCTCCCCGACGAACTCCGAACCGCTCCGCCGAACGAGTGATCACCGTCCGGCGTGGACACCCGCCGATCCGCAGTCGCTACGGCCGTGCCCGAACCGGCCCGGGCGGGTTCCGATGGGGCGAAATCGCTGCATGGTTCCCGCTCCCGAGGATCGCCACCTCGGTGACGTGACATTGCAGTGCGACCAGGTGGTGAACGGTTGGCGCACCGTCATCGTGCACTTCCGGCAGGCCAATGCCGAGGCGACCGTGTACTTCAAGGGCGGAGGCGAGAACCTCGACGGCAGCCCCACCTCCCCACCGC
>NZ_JAIUKC010000050.1:0-87043 GCF_020177435.1 Saccharopolyspora sp. 7B
GGCGCGGGGGGGGGCCGGGGGGCGGGGGCGGGCGGGGGGGGCCCCCCGGGGGGGGGGGCGGCGGCGCGCGCGGGTCCCGCCACCCGCCCCGCGCCCCCCCCCGCGCCCCCCCCCCCCCACGCCGCGGTCAGCCCGCGGAACAGCGGGCCGTACTCGAACCCGGCGTCGGCGAGCGCGTCGTAGCAGCCCTCCAGGTCCACCGGGACCGCCCCGGCCGGCGGCCATTCGGTGAGCACGGCCGGTTCGGCGTCCGCACCGGTGGTGAGGGTGCCCGCGGCGTGCCGGGTCCACGGCAGTTCCGGGTCCCCTTCGGGGCGGGTGTGGACCTCGACGACGCGGCGCCCGGCCTGCTCGGCGCCGAGCCGCACCTGCAGCTGCAGCGCCCCGGTGGCGGGCAGCGCGAGGGGGCGGCCGATGGTGAGGTCGTCGACCCGGTCGCAGCCGACCTCGTCCCCGGCGCGGGTGACCAGTTCGAGGAACGCGGTGCCGGGCAGCAGCACGGCCCCGTGCACGGCGTGCTGGGCGAGCCACGGCTGCGCGGCGGTGGAGAGCCTGCCGGTGAACAGGGTCTCCCCGGTGTCGGCGAGCTCCACGGTCCCGCCGAGCAGCGGGTGCTCCGCCGGCCGCACCCCGAGCGAGGTGGCGTCGCCCGCGGGGGTGGCGGGCGCGGGCCAGAACACTTCGTGCTGGAACGCGTAGGTGGGCAGCTCGACGCGGTGGGCGCCGGGGAACAGCGCGGCCCAGTCCAGCGGGACGCCCCGGACGTGCAGCCGGGCGAGCGCGGTGAGCAGGGCGCGCTGCTCGTCGTGGTCGCGGCGCAGCGCGGGCAGCGCGGTGGCGTCCTCATCGGCGAGGGTTTCGGCCACGAGCGCGGTCAGCGCCGCGTCCGGCCCGACCTCCAGGAAGGTGCGCACCCCGTGCTCGTGCAGGGTCCGCACTCCGTCGGCGAACCGGACGCAGGCGCGGACGTGCCGCACCCAGTACTCGGCGGTGGCGATCTCGGGCCCGGCGAGGGCGCCGGTGACGTCGGAGGTGATCGGGATGCGCGGCGCGTGGAAGGTGAGCTCGGCCAGTTCGGCGGCGAACTCGTCGAGCACCGGTTCCACCAGCGGCGAGTGGAAGGCGTGCGAGACGCGCAGCCGGTGGGTGCGGCGGCCGTCGTCGGCGAACCGCCGCGCGAGCCGCTCGACCACCTCCGCCTCGCCGGAGAGCACGACCGAGCCGGGCGCGTTGATCGCGGCGAGGTCGACGCATTCGTCCAGCAGCGGCCGCACCTCGTCCTCGGTGGCCTGCACCGCGATCATCGCCCCGCCCGGGGGCAGCGCCCCCATCAGCCGGGCGCGGGCGCCGACGAGCCGGGCCGCGTCGGGCAGGTCGAGCACGCCGGCGACGTGCGCGGCGGCGACCTCGCCGATGGAGTGCCCGGCGAGGTGGTCCGGCCGCACGCCCCAGGATTCCAGCAACCGGAACAGCGCCACTTCCACGGCGAACAGCGCGGGCTGCGCGTACCCGGTGCCGTCGAGCAGGTCGGCGTCCTCGCCCCACAGCACCTCCCGCAGCGGGCGC
Source organism: Saccharopolyspora sp. 7B (assembly GCF_020177435.1). Lineage (NCBI taxonomy): Bacteria > Bacillati > Actinomycetota > Actinomycetes > Pseudonocardiales > Pseudonocardiaceae > Saccharopolyspora > Saccharopolyspora sp. 7B. The sequence goes on from NZ_JAIUKC010000050.1 coordinate 1,567, forward strand.
TCCAGGTACCGGTCGAGCTCGGCGGCGGCCGCGTCGAAGGCGGTGGCGAACGCGGGGTACCGGGCGTGCAGCTCGCGGCCGGTGCCGAGGCGTTGCGCGCCCTGCCCGGAGAACAGCACGCCGAGCTTGCCGCCGGTCGCGGCACCGGCGACGACCCGCGGGTCGGGTTCGCCGGTGGTGAGCGCGGCGAGCCCGCCGAGCAGTTCGTCCGGTTCGGCGGCGAGCAGCACCGCGCGGTGTTCGAGCTCGGCCCGGGTGGTGGCCAGCGAGTAGCCGAGGTCGGCGCGGGATCCGGACCCGGCCTGCACCCGGGCGAGCAGCCGGGCGGCTTGGGCGCGCAACGCCTGCGGGGTGTGCCCGGACAGCACCCAGGGCTGCACGCCGGGTTCGTCGGGCCGCTCCGCCGGGGACGGCGCGGGGCCCTGTTCGAGGATGACGTGGGCGTTGGTGCCGCTGATGCCGAACGAGGACACCCCGGCGCGGCGCGGGTGCGCGTCCGCCGGCCAGGGGCGCGCGTCGGCGAGCAGCCGCACCGCTCCCGCGTCCCAGTCGACGTGGCCGCTGGGGTCCGCGGCGTGCAGGCTGCGGGCGTGGGTGCCGTGCCGCATGGCGAGCACGGTCTTGATGACCCCGGCGACGCCCGCGGCGGCCTGGGTGTGCCCGAGGTTCGACTTCACCGAACCGAGCCACAGCGGTTCGTCCCGGTCCTGCCCGTAGGTCGCCAGCAGCGCCTGCGCCTCGATCGGGTCGCCGAGGGTGGTACCGGTGCCGTGCGCCTCCACCGCGTCCACGTCCGAAGTGGACAGTCCGGCGACGGCGAGGGCCTGCCGGATCACCCGCTGCTGCGACGGCCCGTTCGGCGCGGTGAGCCCGTTCGACGCCCCGTCCTGGTTCACCGCACTCCCGCGCAGGACCGCCAAGACCTCGTGCCCGTGCCGCTCGGCGTCGGACTGCCGCTCCAGCACCAGCATCCCGACGCCCTCAGCCCAGCCGACGCCGTCGGCCGCGGCGGAGAACGACTTGCAGCGCCCGTCCGCGGCGAGGCCGCGCTGCCGGGAGAAGTCGACGAAGGTTCCGGGCGTGGACATCACCGTCACCCCGCCCGCCAGCGCCAGCGAGCACTCCCCCGACCGCAGCGCCTGCGCCGCCCAGTGCATCGCCACCAGGGAGGACGAGCAGGCGGTGTCGACGGTGACGGCCGGTCCTTCGAAGCCGAAGGTGTAGGCGACGCGGCCGGAGGCGACGCTCGGCGCGCTGCCGTTGGCGCGGTGCGACTCGAACTCGGCGCCGGGCAGCAGGGTGCCGTAGTCGTTGTACATCACCCCGGCGAACACGCCGGTTCCGCTGCCGCGCAACGACATCGGGTCGATCCCGGTGCGCTCCAGGGCCTCCCACGACGTCTCCAGCAGCAGCCGCTGCTGGGAGTCGGTGGCCAGCGCCTCCCGCGGGCTCATCCCGAACAGCGCCGGGTCGAACCGGGCGGCCTCGTGCAGGAAACCGCCCGCGCGCACGTGGGTGCGGCCCGGCACGTCCGGGTCCGGGTCGTAGAGCCGGTCGAGGTCCCAGCCGCGGTCGGTGGGGAACCCGGTGATGCCGTCGGCGCCCTCGGACACCAGCCGCCACAGGTCCTCCGGCGAGGACACCCCGCCTGGGTAGCGGCAGGCCATGCCGACGACCACCACCGGATCGTCCACATCGGACTTCACCGGAACCGCGGCGGTGACCTCGGGTTCGGCGCCGAACAGCTCCTCGTGCAGGAAACCGGCGAGCGCCTCCGGGGTCGGGTGGTCGAACACGAGCGTCGCGGGCAGCCGCATCCCGGTGTCGGCGCCGAGGCCGTTGCGCAGCTCCACGGCGGTCAGCGAGTCGAACCCGAGGTCCTGGAACCGCCTGCTCGCGGGCACCGCGGACGCGCCGGAGTGCCCGAGCACCACGGCGACCCGGCCGCGCACCAGCTCCAGCAGCGCCTCCCGGCGCTCCACTTCGGTCAGACCGGTGAGCCGGGCGGCGAACCCGCTCGACGCGCCACCCGCCGCGCGGGTGCGGCGCCCGGGGGTGCGGATCAGGCCGCGCAGCAGCGGCGCGACCTCCCCGCGCGAGCGCAGGCCCGCGAGGTCCAGGCGCACGGTCAGCGGTGCCGGGTCGTCGCCCGCGACGGCCGCGTCGAACAGCGCGAGGCCGTCGGCGACGTCCAGCGGCGGCATCCCGGAGCGGGCGAGGCGCGCCACGTCGTCGTCGCCGAGCACCCCGGTCATGCCCACGTCCCGCGTCCACGGCCCCCAGGCCGGCGCGGTCGCGGGGAGTCCGGCGGCGTGCCGGTGCCGGGCCAGCGCGTCCAGGAACGCGTTGCCCGCCGCGTAGTTGCCCTGCCCGGCGCTGCCGAAGGCGGCCGCGACCGAGGAGAACAGCACGAACGCGTCCAGGTCCCCGGTCAGCTCGTGCAGGTTCCAGGCCGCGTCCACCTTCGGCCGCAGCACCGCCGCCAGCCGCTCCGCGTCGAGCGCCGCCAGCACGCCGTCGTCGACGACGCCCGCCGCGTGCACCACGGCCCGCAGCGGGTGCGATTCGGGAACCCCGGCCAGCACCTCCGCCAGCGCCGCGCGATCGGCCGCGTCGCAGGCCGCCACCACCACGTCCGCACCGAGTTCGCGCAGGTCCGCGGCCAGTTCCGGGGCGCCCGCGGCGTCGAGGCCGCGGCGGCTCAGCAGCAGCAGGTGCCGCACGCCCCGCTCCCGCACCAGGTGCCGGGCCAGCTCGGCGCCGATCCCACCGGTGCCACCGGTGATGAGCACGGTGCCGTCCGGATCCCAGGTGGCCGGTTCGGCGGGCACGTCGGCGCGGGCCAGCCGGGCCGCGAGCACCCGGTCGCCGCGCACCAGCACGTCCGGTTCCGCGGTCGCGATCGCGGCGGCCAGCGCGTCCGGCTCCGGATCGTCGAGCACGAGCAGGCCGAACCGGCCCGGGTGCTCCGTCGCCGCGACGCGGACCAGGCCGTGCACCGCGGCCGCCGCCGGATCGGCCGCCGGGTCAGCGGTGGCGAACAGCAGTCGCGAGTCGTCGAACCGGCCGAGCCAGTCCTGGACCAGCGCCAGCGCGGTCGCGGTGAGCTCGTGCGCGGAGATCGCCAGGTCGGGGCCACCGCGCACCGGGACCACGACCGGCCCCGGCTCGTCCGCGAGCGCGGCGAGGTCCGGGACCTCCGGCGCGCCGAGCAGGCCCGCCAGGTCCCACGCCGCCCCGATCGGCGCCAGCGCAGTCACCCGCTCCGGCCGCTCCTCGGCGCGGACCGGTTCGTGGTCGAGCCGGAACAGCGCCTCGCGCGCGGTGGCGGCGGCACCGACGCCCTCGGCCGGAACCTCCCGCGCCAGCAGGGAATCCACGGTGGCGACCGGTGCGCCCCGCCCGTCCGCGACGACCACCGACACCGCGTCCTCGCCGGCGCGGGCGAGGCGGGCGCGGACCGCGGCGGCGCCGGTCGCGTGCAGCGCGCCGCCCTCCCAGGCGAACGGCAGCCCGCCCCGGCTGATCGGCCCCAGGTCGGCGAACGCGGCCGCCTGCTGCACCGCGTCCAGCAGCGCCGGGTGCAGGCCGAACTCGTCGGCGTCCACATCGGACGGCAGCTCGACCTCGGCGAACACCTCGCCGTCGCCGCGCCAGACCCGCCGCAACCCGCGGAACGCGGGACCGTAGTCGAATCCGAGCTCCGCCAGCCGCTCGTACGACCCGGCCAGGTCCACCGGTTCCGCCGCGGGCGGCCACTCGGTCAGCGGCACCCCGCGATCGATGGCGGCTCCGAGCACACCGGTGGCGTGCCGGATCCACGGCGCGTCCTCGTCGGCGCGGGCGAACACGTCCGCGGTGCGGCTGCCGTCCGCCCCGGGCGCGGCGACGCGCACCTGCACACGGACCGCGCCATCGGCAGGCAGCACCAGCGGCGCGGCCAGCGCCAGCTCCGCCACCCCCGCGCACCCGGTCTCGTCCGCCGCACGCAGCGCCAGTTCCAGGAACGCGGTGCCCGGCAGCAGGATCCGGCCGCCGACGACGTGCCCGGCCAGCCACGGCTGCGCCGCCACCGACAGCACCGACTCGAACAGCACCTCGTCGCCGCCGGCGAGCTCCACCCGGGCCCCCAGCAGCGGGTGGGATCCCGGACCCGCGGCGGGTGCGGCACCACCGCGGGTCCGGGAGGTCGTGGGCCAGAAGCGGCGGCGCTGGAACGGGTAGGTCGGCAGGTCCACCCGCCGGGCACCGGTGCCGTCCAGCACGGCGGCCCAGTCCACCGGCACCCCCGCGACGTGCGCGCGGGCCAGCGCGGTCAACGCGGTGCGCTCCTCACCGCGGTCGGCGCGCAGCAGCGGCACCGCCACCGCGTCCGGCAGCAACCGGGCGGTCAGGGCGGACAGCGCGCCGTCCGGGCCGAGCTCCAGGAAGGCGCGCACGCCGCGCCCGCCCAGCACACCGACGGCGTCGGCGAACCGCACGGGTTCGCGCACGTGCCGCACCCAGTGCTCGACGTCGCCGAAGTCGGCACCGGTGCCGCCGGTGCGCGTGGAGATGATCGGCAGCCGCGGGGTGCCGAAGCTGAGCTCGGACACGACGGCCCGGAACTCGGCGAGCGCCGGGTCCATCAGCGGAGAGTGGAACGCGTGGCTGACCGCGAGCCGCGTCGTCCTGCGCCCATCCTCCGCCCAGCGCGCGGCGATCTCGTCGAGGCGCGCGGCGTCGCCGGAGAGCACCAGCGAGTCGGGTCCGTTGATCGCGGCGATGCCCACCCGCTCGTCGAGCAGCTCCGCGACCTCGTCCTCGGTGGCCCGCACCGCGAGCATCCCGCCCCCGGCGGGCAGGGCCTGCAGCACCCGGCCGCGGGCGGCGACGAGCTTCGCCGCGTCCGGCAGCGACAGCACGCCGGCCACGTGCGCGGCGGCGATCTCGCCGATGGAATGGCCCACCAGGTGGTCCGGGTGCACGCCGTGGCTCTCCAGCAGCCGGAACAGCGCGACCTCGACGGCGAACAGCGCGGGCTGGGCGAACTCGGTGCGCTGCAACGACTCCGCGTCCTCGCCCCACATCACCTCGCGCAGCGGGCGCGGCAGGTGCGGATCGAGCTCGGCGCACACCGCGTCGAGCGCTTCGGCGAACGCGGGGAATCGGGCGTGCAGCTCCCGGCCCATGCCGAGCCGCTGCGCACCCTGCCCGGCGAACAGGAAGGCGGAGGCGCACTCCGGCGCCGCTTCGCCCTCCGCGACCGCGACCACGCCGTCCGGTCCGGCGAGCCGCACCGCGCGGTGCTCGAACGCGGACCGCGCCGACGCGAGGGTCAGCGCCACGTCCAGCGGCGCCAGGCCGGGGTGCGCGGCGAGGTGCGCGTCGAGCCGGTCCAGCTGCGCGGACAGGGCCTCCGGGTCGCGGGCGGACACCGGCAGCGCCACCACCTCCGGCGCCACCCGCTGCTCGCGCGGGGCGGGCTCGACCGGCGGGGCCTGCTCGACGACGACGTGCGCGTTGGTGCCGCTGATCCCGAAGGACGACACGCCCGCGCGGCGCGCCCGGTCCCGCTGCGGCCAGTCCCGGCGTTCGGTGAGCAGCCGGACCTCGCCCGCGGACCAGTCCACGTCGCCGGAGGGCGCGTCGGCGTGCAGGCTGCGCGGCAGCACGCCGTGCCGCATCGCCAGCACCACCTTGATCACGCCGGCGACGCCCGCGGCGGCCTGGGTGTGGCCGATGTTCGACTTCACCGAGCCCAGCCACAGCGGTTCGTCCCGGTCCTGCCCGTAGGCCGCCAGCAGCGCCTGCGCCTCGATCGGATCGCCCAGCGAGGTCCCGGTCCCGTGCGCCTCCACCACGTCCACATCGGACGGTGCGAGGCGGGCGTTCTCCAGCGCCGCGCGGATGACGCGCTGCTGCGCCGGGCCGTTCGGCGCGGTCAGCCCGTTCGAACCGCCGTCCTGGTTGACCGCGCTGCCGCGCACCACCGCCAGCACCTCGCGGCCGTTCCTGCGCGCGTCGGACAGCCGCTCCAGCACCAGCACCCCGGCGCCCTCGCCCCAGCCGGTCCCGTCGGCACCCGCCGCGAACGGCTTGCACCGGCCGTCGGCGGCCAGCCCGTGCTGCGCGGTGAACGAGGTGAACGGGCCCGGAGTCGCCATCACCGAGGCACCGCCGGTCAGCGCCAGCGAGCACTCCCCCGACCGCAGCGCCTGCACCGCCTGGTGCAGCGCCACCAGGGAGGACGAGCAGCCGGTGTCCACCGTGATCGCCGGGCCCTCCAGACCCAGCAGGTAGGACAACCGCCCGGACAGCACGCAGGCCGCGTGCCCGGTCGTCGAGTACACCTCCACGTCCTCGTCGGAGGCGTCCAGGACCTTGCCGTAGTCCTGCCCGGTGGTGCCGGCGAACACACCCGTCGCCGAGCCGCGCAGCGCCGCCGGGTCGATCCCGGCGCGTTCCAGCGCCTCCCACGCGGTCTCCAGCAGCAGCCGCTGCTGCGGGTCCATCGCGACCGCCTCGCGCGGGGCGATGCCGAAGAACTCGGCGTCGAACTCCGCCATGCCGTCCAGGAATCCGCCTTCGAGCGCGAGGCTGGAACCGGGCCCCTCGCCGCGCAGCCGCTCCAGGTCCCAGCCGCGGTCGGTGGGGAACGGCCCGATCGCGTCGCGTTCGGCCGCGACGAGGTCCCACAGCTGCTCGGGCGTACCGACGCCGCCGGGGAACCGGCAGCCGATGCCGACGACGGCGATCGGCTCGGCCGCCGCGGACACCAGCCGCTGGTTCTGCTCGCGCAGCCGCTCGACCTCCTTCAGCGAGGAGCGCAGCGCTTCGACGTACTGGGCGTTGGAGTCGGTCATCCCGTTCCCCCGGTTCACTCGCTGGTGCCGGTCGCCAGCCGCAGCAGGCTCTCGGCGTCCATGTCGTCGATGGAGTCTGCGGCCGCGGCGGGTTCGGCCGCGGCGGGCTCCGGGTCGTCCTCGGCCAGCCGCAGCACCACGTCCAGCAGGCCCGCCTGGCGCAGCCTGCCGAGCGGGATGGTGCTGAGGACCTCGCGGATGTGGTCGTCCGGATCGGCCGGCCGGTCCGCGGCGTCGCCGAACAGCTCGGCGGCCAGGTGCGCGGCCAGCGCCGACGGGGTCGGGTGGTCGAACACGAGCGCCGCGGGCAGCGGCAGCCCGGTGGTGGTGCGCAGCCGGTTGCGCAGTTCGACCGCGGTCACCGAGTCGAAGCCGACGTCCTTGAACGCGCGGGACGCGGGGACGGCGTGCGCGCCGTCGTGACCGAGGGTGGCGGCGGCTTCCCCGCGCACCACCTCCAGCAGCGCCTTGGCCCGTTCGGTGGCGGGCAGGCTTCGCAACCGGTCCCGCAGCCCGCCGGAGTCGGCGGCCGCGGGTGCGGCGTCCAGCACCGCGCGGGCCTCGGGGAGCTCGGCCAGCAGCGGGCTCGGCCGGGCAGCGGTGAAGCCGGGGGCGAACTTCTCCCAGTCCAGCGCGGAGACCACCGCCGTCGCCGCACCGTCCACGATGGACCTGTCGAGTCCGCCGAGCGCGACGTCCGGCCGCATCGCGGGGACCCCCTGCCTGCGCAACCGGTCGCCCGTCGCGTCGTCGGCCGCCATCCCGGACTCGCCCCAGGTGCCCCAGGCCACCGACGTGGCGGGCAGCCCGCGCGCGCGGCGGTGCTCGGCCAGGCCGTCGAGGAAGGCGTTCGCCGCCGCGTACCCCGGCTGCCCGCCGCTGCCCCAGGCGGCGGCGCCGGAGGAGAACAGCACGAACGCGTCCAGCGGGTGCCCGGCGGTGAGCTCGTGCAGGTGCCGCGCCGCGTCCCGCTTGGCGCGCAGCAACGCGTCCAGCCGCTGCCCGGTGAGTTCGAGCACCGGGGCGTCACCGTCGGCGACACCGGCGGCGTGGAACACCGAGCGCAGCTCGCCGACCTCGGCCAGCAGCTTCCCCAGCGCGTCCCGGTCGGCCACGTCGCAGGCGGCGACGGTGACCCGCGCGCCCAGTTCCCGCAGCTCGGCGGCGACCCGGTCCGCACCGGGCGCGGCCGGGCCGCGCCGGCCGGCGAGCACCACGTGCTCGGCGCCGCGCTCCACGACCCACTTCGCGACGAACGAGCCGACGCCACCGGTGCCACCGGTGATCAGCGCGGTCCCGCCGGTGCGGAACCCGTCGCCGGACGCGGGGGCGGGGCGCAGCAACCTGCGGCCGTGCGCGAGTCCACCGCGCAGCGCCACCTGGTCCTCCGCCCCGGACGCGGCGCCGGGCAGCAGCCGCGCGGTCGCCTCGTCCAGCTCCGCCGGCAGGTCCAGCAGGCCACCCCACCGGTCCGGGAGCTCCAGCGCGGCGACGCGGCCCAGGCCCCACGCGGCGGTCTGCTCGGGGCGCACGTCCTCACCGGCCACGGACACCGCGGCGCGGGTCGCGCACCACAGCGGCGCGGCCGGACCGGCGTCGGCGAACGCCTGCACCTGCACCAGCGCGGCGCGCACCGGGTCGTGCGCGGCCGCGGCGAGCAGCGAGAGCACCGAGCGGAACTCGCGGTCCGCGGTGGCCGCGCGCAGTTCGGCGGCGAGCTCGGCGCGGTCCGCGGCGCTGGTGCGGAGCACGTCGACGTCCGGCCCGAGCGCGTCGAGCACCGCCGACGTCCACTCGTCCGCGGAATCGGGCACCACCACCAGCCGGGTGCCCGCGCGCTCGGCCGCGGGCAGCCGGGTCCAGCCGATCCGGTAGCGCAGCTCCTCGACCTCGGCGCGGTGCCGGGACCGATCCCGCCAGCGGGCCAGCGCGGGTAGCACCGCCGCGCCGTCCACGCCGAGTTCCGCGGACAGCGCCGCCGGATCGCCGCGGTCGACCAGCTCCCAGAACGCGGAATCGGGTGCGCCGCCGCGTTCCGCGCGCCGTGCCCACCAGTACTGCCGGTGCTGGAACGGGTAGGTCGGCAGCGGCACGGCCCGGGCGGGCGCGCCGGTGAGGGTGCGCGTCCAGTCCACCTCGACGCCGTGCGCGTGCGCCTCCGCCAGCGAGCGCAGGAACCGGTGCGGGCCGCCGTCGTCGCGGCGCAGCGTGCCGAGCACGACCGCCGGATCCGGGCAGGCGTCCTCGATCGTCTCCTCGACGGCCGCGGCCAGCACCGGGTGCGGGCTGATCTCGACGAACGCGCGGCGGCCGTCGGCCAGCAGCGCGCGCGTCGCCTCGGCCATCCGCACCGTTCGGCGCAGGTTCGCGAACCAGTAGCCGGCGTCCAGGCCGGTGGTGTCCAGCCGCTGCCCGGTGACGGTCGAGTAGAACGGGATCGCCGCCGGGCGCGGGGTGATCGGGGCCAGCACCTCGGCCAGCTCCGCCCGCACCTGCTCGACGTGCGGGCCATGCGAGGCGTAGTCCACGTTGACCTTCCGGGCGCGGACCTCGCGGCGCCCGCACTCGGCGAGCAGCTCCTCCAGCGCGCCGGGTTCGCCGGACACCACCACCGAGGACGGCCCGTTGACCACGGCCAGCGACACCCGCCCCGCCCACGGTTCGAGCAGTTCGGTGGCACGTTCCGCGGACAGGGCGAGCGACACCATGCCGCCCTGCCCGGCCAGCGCCAGCAGCGCCTTGCTGCGCAGCGCCACGACCCGCGCCGCGTCCGGCAGGGACAGCGCGCCCGCCGCGCAGGCCGCGGCGATCTCGCCCTGCGAGTGCCCGATCACCGCGGACGGCGTGCAGCCGTGCGCCCGCCACAGCTCGGTGAGCGCGATCATGGTGGCGAACAGCGCGGGCTGCACCACGTCGACCCGCTCGGCCAGCTCCGGGTCGGCGGTCCCGTCGAGCACTTCGCGCAGCGACCAGTCCACGTGCGGCGCCAGCGCGCGCTCGCACTCGTCGACCGCGTCCGCGAACACCGCGGAGGTGGCGAGCAGCGCGCGCCCCATGCCGCGCCACTGCGAACCCTGACCCGGGTAGACGAACACCGGGCCGGGCCCGCCGACGTCGCTGCCGCGCACCGCGTCCCCGGCGCCGCCGGTGGCGAGCGCGTCCAGTCCGGCGGCCAGTTCGCCGGTGTCCGCACCGAGCACCACCGCGCGGTGCTCGAACCGGGCGCGGGTCGTCAGCAGCGACCACGCGAGCTCCGCCGGGTCGGTGTCGGGCGCGACCGGGGCGAGCCGGGCGGCCTGCTCGCGCAGCGCGGCCTCGGACTTCGCCGACAGCACCCACGGCACGATCCCGTCGCGGCTGCCGGGCGGTTCCTGCTCGGCGGCGGGTTCCGCCGGGGCCTGCTCCAGGACGACGTGCGCGTTGGTGCCGCTGATGCCGAACGCGGACACGCCCGCCCGCCGCGGCCGTCCCGGGTTCCACTCGACCTCGTCGGTGAGCAGCCGCACCCGTCCCGCGGACCAGTCGACGTGCCCGGTCGGTTCGGCGGCGTGCAGGGTGCGCGGCAGCACGCCGTGCCGCATCGCCTCCACCACCTTGAGCACGCCCGCGATGCCCGCGGTGGCCTGCGAGTGCCCGATGTTCGTCTTCAGCGACCCCAGCCACAGCGGCGAGGTCCGCTCGGCCGCGCCGTAGGTGGCCAGCAGCGCCTGCGCCTCGATCGGATCGCCGAGGGCGGTGCCGGTGCCGTGCGCCTCGACGGCGTCCACTTCGGACGGTTCGAGTCCGGCGTCGGCGAGGGCGGCGCGGATGACCCGCTGCTGCGCGGGCCCGTTCGGCGCGGTCAGCCCGTTCGAGGCGCCGTCCTGGTTCGTGGCCGAGCCGCGCACCACCGCCAGCACCGGGTGCCCGTTCCGGCGCGCGTCGGAGAGCCGTTCCAGCACGAGGACGCCGACGCCTTCGGCGAGGCTCATCCCGTCGGCGTCCGCCGCGAACGCCTTGCAGCGCCCGTCCGCGGCCAGCGCGCCCAGCCTGCTGAACCCGAGGAAGTCCTGCGGCCCGGCCATCACGGTCGATCCGGCGGCCAGCGCCAGCGAACTCTCCCCGGAGCGCAGCGAGCGGCACGCCAGGTGCAGCGCCACCAGCGACGCCGAGCACGCGGTGTCCACGGTCAGCGCCGGGCCCTCCAGGCCGAGCAGGTAGGCGAGCCTGCCGGAGAGCACGCTCGCCGCGGCACCGGTGATGTACTGGCCCTCGGTGCCGTCGTCGATGCCGAAGGTGCTCGCGCTGTAGCCCTGGTGGGTGGCGCCGACGAAGGTGCCGGTGGAAGTGCCGCGCAGCGACGCCGGGTCGATCCCGGCGCGTTCCAGCGCTTCCCAGCCGGTCTCCAGCAGCAGCCGCTGCTGCGGGTCCATCGCCTGCGCCTCGCGCGGGGAGATCCCGAAGAACTCCGCGTCGAACCCCGCCGGGTCGTCCAGGAAACCGCCGAGCAGCGAGTAGGTGCGCCCGGCCCGCTGCGGGTCCGGGTCGTAGCGCTCGGCCAGGTCCCAGCCGCGGTCCCGCGGCGCCCGCCCGATCGCGTCGACGCCGTCGCGCACCAGCCGCCACAGCTCGTCGGGACCGGTGACGCCACCGGGCAGCCGGCAGCCGGTGCCGATGATCGCGATCGGTTCGTCCGCAGGCCCGCGGACCTCGACGCGGGCCCCCCCGGCCCCGTCGAACCAGGTCCCGAGGTGGTCGGCGAGCGCCGCGGGCGACGGGTGGTCGAACACGACGGTGCTGGGCAGCGCGAGTCCGGTGGCGCGCACCAGCCGGTTCCGCAGCTCCACGGTGGTCACCGAGTCGAAGCCGACCTCGCGGAACGCGCGGTGGTCGGCGAGCGCACCGGAGCCGCCGAGCGCGGCGCTCGCCTCGGCGCGCACCAGGTCCAGCAGCAGCGCGGCCCGCTCCTCGGCGGGCAGCGCGCGCAGCCGCTCGGCGAACCCGCCGGTCTCGGCCGGGGCGTCCGCCCGGTCCCGCACCTCGGGCAGGTCGTCGAACAGGGTGGTGGGCCGGGCGGCGCTGAACACCTGGTGGTACTCGGCCCAGTCCACGTCGGTCAGCGCGAGCACCGCGGCGTCCTCGTCCAGCGCCCGGTGCAGCGCGGTGAACGCGGTGGCCGGGTCGAGGATGCGCAGCCCGCTGCGGCGCGCCCCGTGCCGGTCGGCGGCGGCCAGCTCCGGGGAGTCCGGCCACTTCCCCCAGTGCAGCGAGGTGGCGGTCAGCCCGCGGGCGCGCCGCTGCTGCGCCAGCGCCGCCAGGTAGGCGTTCCCGGCCGCGTAGGCGGCGTGCGACCCGCTGCCCCACATCCCGGCGATCGAGGAGTACAGCACGAACGCGTCCAGCTCGGCGCCGAGCAGCGCGTCCAGGTGCCGCGCCCCGGCGACCTTGGCGCGCACCACCCGCTGCACCGAGTCCAGGTCGAGCTCGTCGAGCGCGCCCAGCTCGATGGTGACGGCCGCGTGCACCGCGGTGCGGATCTCGTGGCCCGCGGCGGCGAGCCGGTCCAGCAGCGCGGCGAGCGCGTCCCGGTCGGCGACGTCGCAGGACTCGACGGTGACCTCGGTGCCGAGCTCGGCCAGTTCCGCGACCAGCTCCGGCACGCCCTCGGCATCCGGGCCGCGCCGCGAGGTGAGCACGATGCGCCCCGCACCCCGCTCGGCGAGCCAGCGCGCCAGGTCTGGCCCGATCGCGCCGGTGCCGCCGGTGATCAGCACCGTGCCGCGCGGTTCCCAGCTGCGCACCGGGCGCGGTGCGGCGGCGCGCACCACGCGGCGGGCCAGCACCGCGCCGTCCCGGACGGCCAGCTGGTCCTCACCGCGCGGGTCGGCGAGCACCGCCGCCAGCAGCGACGCGTCCCGCTCGCCCGGTCGTGCGGGCAGGTCCACGGTCCCGCCCCAGCGCAGCGGATGTTCCAGCGCCGCCGTCCAGGACACGCCCTGCACCTGCGCCTGCACCGGGTTCGCCACCGCGTCGTCCGCGGCCGCGGCCACCGCGTCCCGGGTGACCGTCCACATCGGAGCGTCGAGACCCGCGTCGCCGAGCGCCTGCACCAGGGAGACGGTCAACGCCAAGCCCAGCGGCAGGTCCGGGTACCGCTCCCCCGGCTCCTCGTGGCCGGCGAGCGTGGAGACGACGCCCGCGACCCCGCCCGCATCGGCCAGCCCGGCGGCGAGCACGTCCCGGTCCAGGTGGGACTCGTCGAGCACCAGCCGCTCGACCTGGACGCCGCACGCGGCGAGCGCGTCCGCCACCTCGTCGTCTTCGCCGGTGCCGACCAGCAGCCAGCGGCCCGGCGGGACCCCGCCCAGGTCGTCCACCGGTGTCCAGCCCACCTCGTAGCGCCACGCGTCGGCCGCCGAGGCCGCGCGGCGCTGCTCCCGCCACGCCGAGAGCGCGGGCAGCACCGCGGCCAGCGCCCGCTCGTCCACGTCCAGGTTCGCGGTCAGCGCCCGCGCGTCCCGCTGCTCCACCGCCGCCCAGAACTCCGCGTCCACCGCATCGCCCGCCCGCGACGGCCCGGTCCAGAACCGCTGGTGCTGGAAGGCGTAGGTCGGCAGGTCCACCACCCGGCCACCGGACAGGTCGCGGGACCAGTCCACCCCGGCGCCGCGGACGAACACCTCGGCCGCCGCGGTCAGGAACCGGTCGAGCCCGCCGTCGTCGCGGCGCAGCGTGCCGGGGGCGACGGCGGGCACCTCGTGCCGCTCGATCAGGTCCTGCACGGCCGCGGTCAGCACCGGGTGTGCCCCGATCTCCAGGAACACCCGGAAACCGTCCGCCAGCAGGGCGTCCACGGCCGGGGCGAACAGCACGGTGCCGCGCATGTTCCGGAACCAGTGCTCGGGGCCGGTGTCCGCCGCGGTGCACCACTCGCCGGTGACGGTGGAGCGGAACGGGACCCGCGGCACCAGCGGGGTGATCCCGGCGAACCCGGCGAGCAGTTCCGCCCGCAGCGGTTCGACGTGCGCGGAGTGCGACGGGTAGTCCATCGGGACCCGGCGGACCCGCACGTCCTCCGCGACGAGCTCCGCGGCCAGCGCGTCCAGCTCGGCCTCCGAACCGGAGACCGCCACCGACGCCGGGCCGTTCACCGCGGCCAGCGACAGCTCCCGGCCCTCGATCCGGCGCTGCGCGTCGTCGCGCGGCAGCGCCACCGAGAGCAGGCCGCCGGTCCCCGCGAGCCGTTCGCCGATGACCTTCCCGCGCCGCGCGACCAGCTGCGCGCCGTCCCGCAACGACAGCGCCCCGGCCACCACCGCGGCCGCGATCTCGCCCTGCGAATGGCCCACCACCGCATCGGGTTCGACGCCGCGGGACCGCCACAGCTCGGCCAGCGCCACCATCACCGCGAACGTCGCCGGCTGCTGCACGTCGTCGCGCTCCAGCGACGGGGCGCCGTCCTCGCCGCGCAGCACCGCCACCAGCGACCAGTCCACGAACTCGGCGAACACCTGCTCGCACTCGGCGATGCGCGCCGCGAACACCGGCGACTCGACCAGCAGCGCGCGACCCATCCCGGCCCACGCGGCGCCCTGGCCGGGGAAGACGAACACGATCCCGCCGTCGGCGCCGACGTCCGCGACGCCCCGCACGACCGACGGGTCCGGGGTGTCCGCGGCGAGCGAGCGCAACCCGGACAGCAGCCGCTCCCGGTCCGCGCCGAGCACGGTGGCGCGGTGCTCGAACGACGAGCGGGTGCGCAGCAGCGCATGCCCGACGTCCACCGGATCCGGCTCGGCGGAGCCGAGGTGGTCGGCCAGCCGCTCGGCCTGCGCGCGCAACGCCCGCTCGGTGCGGGCGGAGAGCACCCACGGGACGGTGCCACCGGACTCCGGTGCCGCGTCGCCGGGCTCGCCGGCCGCCACCGGCGGCGCCTGCTCCAGCACGGCGTGCGCGTTGGTGCCGCTCACCCCGAACGAGGACACCGCGGCCCGCCGCGGCCGATCGGTGCCCGGCCAGTCCACCTGCTCGGTCAGCAGGCGCAGCGAACCGGAGTTCCAGTCCACGTGCGGTGACGGTTCCGCCGCGTGCAAGGTGCGCGGCAGCACGCCGTGCCGCATCGCCTGCACCACCTTGATCACGCCACCGACGCCGGCGGCGGCCTGCGCGTGCCCGATGTTCGACTTCAACGAACCCAGCCACAGCGGCCGGTCCCGGCCGGTCCCGTAGGCCTCCAGCAGCGCCTGCGCCTCGATCGGATCACCCAGCGGAGTACCCGTGCCGTGCGCCTCGACGGCGTCCACATCGGACGGTTCGAGCCCGGCGCTCGCCAGCGCCCGCTCGATCACCCGCCGCTGCGCCGGGCCGTTCGGCGCCGTCAGCCCGTTCGACGCGCCGTCCTGGTTCACCGCGCTGCCGCGCAGCACCGCCAGCACCTCGCGCCCCTCCCGACGCGCGTCGGCGAGCCGTTGCAGCACCAGCACCCCGGCGCCCTCCGCCCAGCCCGTGCCGTCCGCGTCCGCCGAGAACGCCTTGCAGCGCCCGTCCGCCGACAATCCGCCCTGCCTGCTGAACTCCACGAACAACGATGGGTCCGACAGCACCGTCACCCCGCCGACGATCGCCAGCGACGACTCCTCCGCGCGCAGCGACCGCGCCGCCAGGTGCAGCGCCACCAGCGACGACGAGCACGCCGTGTCCACCGTCAGCGCCGGGCCCTCCAGGCCCAGCGCGTACGCGAGCCTGCCGGACAGCACGCTCGCCGCCGTGCCCGTCATCGTGTGTCCGCCCAGGTCCGCGGCCACCGCCTGCGACCGGCCCCAGTGGTAGGAGCCGACGAACACCCCGGCCCGGGTGCCGCGCAACGCCGCCGGCACCACCCCGGCGCGCTCCACCGCCTCCCAGCACACCTCCAGCAGCAACCGCTGCTGCGGGTCCATCGCCTGCGCCTCGCGCGGGGAGATCCCGAAGAACTCCGCGTCGAACCCCGCCGCGTCGTCCAGGAAACCGCCGGTCGTGGTGGTGCTGTCGCGGCGCAGCGCCGCCAGGTCCCAGCCGCGGTCCGCGGGGAAGTCCGACACCGCGTCCGCGCCCGCCGCCACCAGCTCCCACAGGTCCTCCGGCGAACGGACCCCGCCCGGGTAGCGGCACGCCATGCCGACCACCGCGATCGGTTCCCGCTCGCGGTCCTCCAGCTCCTCGATGCGCCTGCGCGCGTGGCGCAGGTCGACGGTGAGCCGCCGCAAGTAGTCGACGACTTTGTCCTGCTGGTCATCCTGCACCGGTCAGTCCTTTGCTCGGCGATCTCCGAACTCGTCGTGCTTCGCGGGTCCGGTGGCGGAACCTCAGCGGCGCCCTCGCTGCGGGATCGTTCTCACCGGTGGCTCCGCCACGTGTGAAAACGCTGTCCTCACGAGGACACCGCTGAGAACCCGCTGGTGGTCCTGTTGCTGCGGTGGTCGGCTGCTCAGCGGCTGCGCCGCTGACGGGACGACGGAGAGGAAGGGGTCAGGCGACGAACTCCTCGTCGATGAGGTCGAGGAGGCGGTCCAGGGAGGCTTCGGCTACGTCGTCGTCGGCGGTGTCGTTCGGCGGGGCCCCGCGGAGGCGCGCGGCGAGGCGGTCCAGGTGGGCCGCCAGTCGTTCCCGCTCCGCCGGGTCCGCGGGAACGTCGGCCAGGCGGCGTTCCCAGTCGGCCAGCTCGGCGGTCAGGTCCGTCGTCGGGAGATCGGCGGCGAGCAGCCCGGCGAGGTGCTCGGCCACCGCGCGCGGGGTGGGGCGGTCGAACGCCAGCGAGGTCGGCAGCCGCAGGCCCGTCGCGGCGCCCAGCCTGTCCCGCAGCTCCACGCCGGTCAGCGACTCGAAGCCCGCCTCCTTGAACACCCGGTCCGCGCCCACCCGGTCGAGGTCGCGGTGCCCGAGGACCGCGGCGGCCTCGGCGCGCACCAGGTCCAGCAGGAACGGCACCCGCTTGCGCTCCGGCAGCTCGGCGAACCGGTCCGGCACCTCCGGAACCCGTTGCGGCGCCGTGGTTCCCGCAGCGCTCGCCGCGACCGGGCCCGCGGTCGTCCTCGTCGGCCAGAACCGCTCGTGCTGGAACGGGTAGGTCGGCAGCGCCACCGGACGCGGCCCGGTACCGGCGAACACCGCGGACCAGTCCACCGGGACGCCGGTGACGTGCAGCCGGGCCAGCGCGGTCACCCACGCCGCCTCCTCGTCCCGATCCCGGCGCAACGCGGGCACGACGACCGCGCGGCCGTCCGGCACCGACTCCGGCACCAGCCCGGACAGCACGCCGTCCGGCCCCAGCTCCAGGAACCGCCGCACCCCCGCCGCGTGCAGCGCGGCGACACCGTCGGCGAACCGCACCGGTTCCCGCACGTGCCGCACCCAGTGCTCCGGATCGGACAGCTCGCCCGGCCCGGCGAGGGCACCGGTGCGGTTGGACACCACCGGGATCGACGGCTCGGCGAACGACAGGCCCGCGACGACCTCGCGGAACTCCGCCAGCACCGGTTCCACCAACGGCGAGTGGAAGGCGTGCGACACCCGCAGCCGGTTCGCCTTGCGGCCCAGCTCGGTGAAATGCTCGGCCAGCGCGGCCACCTGCTCGGCGTCACCGGAGACGACCACCGCGTCCGGCGCGTTCACCGCGGCCACACCCAGCCGGTCCGTGAGCAGCGGGGCCACCTCCGCCTCCGCCGCCTGCACCGCGGCCATCGCGCCGCCGGGCGGCAGCGCCTGCATCAACCGGCCCCGGGCCGCGATCAGCGCCGCCGCGTCCGGCAGCGGCAGCGCACCGGAGACGTGCGCGGCGGTCACCTCGCCGACCGAATGGCCACCCACGTGGCCGGGGCGGATGCCGTGCGACTCGGCGAGGCGGAACAGCGCGACCTCGACCGCGAACAGCGCGGGCTGCGCGCACCCCGTCCCGTCCAGCGCGGCCTGGTCGGCGCCCCACACCACCTCGCGCAGCGGCCGCTCCAGGTGCGGGTCCAGCTCGGCGAGGACCTCGTCGAAGGCCGCGGCGAACACCGGGAACCGGGCGTGCAGCTCGCGGCCCATGCCGAGCCGCTGCGAACCCTGCCCGGAGAACAGCACCGCCAGCGGCCCGTCCTCGGCGGTCCCGCGCGCCACCTCGGCCGTGCCGTCCGCGGTGCTCAGCAGCACCGCGCGCCGCTCGAAGAGGTGCCGCCGCGTCGCCAGCGACCAGCCCAGGTCCACCGGGGGGCCCGAGCTCCCGTCGGCCAGGTCCGCGACCTGGGCGACCAGCTCCTCCAACGCCCCGGCCGAGCGCGCCGACACCGGCAGCGGCACCGCCGCCGGCTCGATCTCGGCAGCCGGCTCCGCCTGCTCGACCGGCTCCGGTCGTTCCACGATGACGTGCGCGTTCGTCCCGCTGATGCCGAACGAGGACACCCCGGCGCGGCGCACCCGGTCGGTGCGCGGCCACGGCGCGGGCCCGGCCAGCACCTCCACCGCACCCGCGGTCCAGTCCACCTCGGTGGTCGGGGCGCGCAGGTTCCGGATGCCCGGCAGCCGGTCCCGGCTCAGCGCCAGCACCGATTTGATCAACCCGGCCATGCCGGCGGCGGCCTGCGCGTGTCCCAGGTGGCCCTTCAGCGATCCCAGCAGCAGCGGCACCTCCCGGTCCTGCCCGTAGGTCGCCAGCAGTGCCTCGGCCTCCACCGGATCGCCCACGGGGGTCCCGGTGCCGTGCGCCTCCACCACGTCCACATCGGACGGTTCGAGTCCGGCGGCGGCGAGCGCGTCCCGGATCACCGCGCGCTGCGCCGCCCCGCTCGGCGCGGTCAGACCGGTCGAGGCGCCGTCGGAGTTCACCGCCGACCCGCGCAGCAGCGCCAGCACCTCGTGTCCGTGCTCGCGCGCCCGCGACAGCGGTTCCAGCAGCACCACCCCGGCGCCCTCCGACCAGGCCGTGCCGTCCGCGTCGGCGGAGAACGGCTTGCAGCGACCGTCGGCGGCCAGCCCGCCCTGCCGCGAGTAGCCGACGAACGCGGCGGGCGTGGACATCACCGACACCCCCGCCACCAGCGCCAGTTCGCACTCGCCCGCCGCCAGCGACCGCGCCGCCACGTGCACCGCCACCAGCGACGACGAGGACGCCGTGTCCACCGCCAGCGCCGGACCGGACAACCCCAGCAGGTACGCCACCCGGCCGGCGGCGACCGCGGGCGAGAACCCGGTCACCGCGTGCCCGCTCACGTCCTCCGCCGCGCCTTCCGCGGCCACCGCGTAGTCCTGGCCGTGCAGGCCCGCGAACACGCCGGTCCGGCTGCCACGCAACGACTCCGGGTCGATCCCGGCGCGCTCCAGCGCCTCCCAGACGACCTCCAGCAGCACCCGCTGCTGCGGATCCATCGCCAGCGCCTCCCGCGGCGAGATCCCGAAGAACTCCGCGTCGAACCCGGCCGCGTCCGGCAGGAAACCCCCGGTCTCCACCGCACAGGCCGCGCGCAGCGCGTCCACGTCCCAGCCCCGGTCGAGCGGAAACGCCGACGCCGCACCGGAATCGGAGCCCACCAGCTCCCACAGGTCCTCCGGGGACCGCACCCCACCGGGGAACCGGCACGCCATCGACACCACCGCGATCGGATCGGCCGCGCCACCGGGATCGGCACCGGTCGGGCTCGTCGTGCGCCGGATCGTCATGCGCTGCACCACCTCAGGAGAAGTCGGGCGGGACTGCACCATTCGAGTGCGCAGCGTAGGTGCCGATTCGCTGTACTTTTCCCTAGAGCCGCAGGTCGCGGGGCTGGAAGCGGGCGCAGGACTAAGGATTCCCCGCACCCCGCTGTGGGAGAAAGTTCCCCGTCCCGGCCGGGACGCCGACTCTGGAGGGTGTGCCCATGGAATCGACCCGGCGGCCGATCCTGTTCGTCAGCTACCCGGAGAGCGGGCTGCTCAACCCGCTGCTCGTGCTGGCGCAGGAGCTGTCCCGGCGCGGTGTCGCCGACCTGCACTTCGCCACCGACGACAACCGGCGCGACGAGGTGGCCGCGCAGCAGGTGGACAGCCCGGTGCACTTCGTCCCGCTCGGCCCGGTCGTCCCGGAGATGTCCGCGGTCACCTGGGACGACGAGGTGTACCGGGAGGTCACGCAGCGGTCCCGCTTCAAGGCGCACCGCGCGGTCATCCGGCACACCTTCTCCCCCGAGGCGCGCATCGACAAGTACCGCGCGCTGGAGGCCGCCGTCGAGGAGATCCGCCCGGCGCTGCTGGTCGTGGAGAGCATGTGCTCCTACGGCTGCGAACTGGCCATCACCAAGGGCATCCCGTTCGTGCTGGGCGTGCCGTTCATGCCGAGCAACGTGCTCACCTCGCACATCCCGTTCGCGAAGTCCTACACCGGACCGGACTTCCCCGTCCCGCACTCCGGGTTGCCCTACGAGATGTCGCCGTGGCAGCGGCTCGCGAACCGGGTGTTCAAGTTCCGCACGCTCGGCATGTTCCTCACCAAGGAGCTGCGCGAACGCGCCGCCCGGGACCAGCGGATCCGCGACGAGCTGGGCATCGCGCCGGAGGCGGGCGGGTTCATGTCCCGCATCGAGCACGCGGAGCTGGTGCTGTGCTACTCCGTCCCCGAACTGGACTACCCGTTCTCCGCCCCCGAGCACCTGCGGCTGGTCGGCACGATGGTGCCGCCGCTGCCGCAGGCGCCCGAGGACGACGGGCTCGCCGCCTGGCTGTCCGCGCGTGACTCCGTGGTGTACATGGGTTTCGGCACCATCACGCGGCTCACCGCCGAGCAGGTGCGCTCGCTGCTGGAGGTCACCCGCAGGCTCGGCGAGCGCGGCACCGACGTGCTGTGGAAGCTGCCCGCCGAGCAGCAGCACCTGCTGCCCCCGGCGGACGAGCTGCCCGCGAACCTGCGGGTGGAGGCCTGGGTGCCCTCGCAGCTGGACGTGCTCGCACACCCCTCGGTGCGGCTGTTCTTCACCCACGCGGGCGGCAACGGCTTCCACGAAGGCCTGCACTTCGGCAAGCCGCTGGTGGTCCGGCCGCTGTGGGTGGACTGCGACGACCAGGCGGTGCGCGGCCGCGACTTCGGGGTGAGCCTCACCCTGGACCGGCCGGAGACGATCGACGTCGCGGACGTGCTGGACAAGCTCACCCGGGTGCTCGACGAGCAGTCGTTCCGGGACCGCGCCGAGGTGTTCGGGCAGCTGCTGCGCGACGCGGGTGGCCGGGAGGCGGCCGCGGACCTGCTGACCGGCCTGCCCGCGCTCGCCGCGCAGAAGGCGGGGCTGTGATGCGCGTTCCGGTCTCCCAGCCCTGGTTGCGGGGCCGCGAGCAGGAGTACGTCACCGAGGCCGTCGCCGGGGGCTGGATCTCCTCGCAGGGCCCGTTCGTGCCGCGCTTCGAGGAGGAGTTCGCCCGCAGGCACGGGTCCGCGCACGGCGTTGCCTGCTCCTCGGGCACCACGGCGCTGACGCTGGCGCTGCGCGCGCTCGGGGTCGGGCCCGGCGACGAGGTCATCGTCCCCGAGTTCACCATGATCGCCTCCGCCTGGGCGGTCACCTACCACGGCGCGACCCCGGTGTTCGTGGACTGCGGCGACGACCTGAACATCGACGTGGACCGCATCGAGGAGAAGATCACCCCGCGCACCAAGGTGATCATGCCCGTGCACGTGTACGGCAGGCGCTGCGCGATGGACCCGATCATGGAGCTGGCGCACCAGTACGGCCTGCGCGTCGTGGAGGACTCCGCGGAAGCGCACGGGGTACCGCCGGTCGCCGACATCGCCTGCTTCTCGCTGTTCGCCAACAAGATCATTACGGCCGGGGAGGGCGGGATCTGCCTCACCGGCGACCCGTGGCTGGCCGGGCAGCTCGCGCACCTGCGCGGCATGGCCTTCACCGCGGATCACGGCTTCCTGCACAAGAAGCTGGCCTACAACTTCCGGATGACCGCGATGCAGGCCGCCGTCGCCCTCGCCCAGACCGAACGGCTCGACGAGATCCTCGCACTGCGGAAGGAGATCGAGCAGCGCTACGACGAGGGGTTGCGCGACGTCGACGGCATCGGGCTGATGCCGCCGCGCGACGTGCTGTGGATGTACGACCTGCGCGCCCGCGACCGCGAGGGGCTGCGCGCCCACCTCGCCGAGCACGGCATCGAGACCCGGCTGTTCTTCAAGCCGATGAGCCGCCAGCCCGGCTACTTCGACGCCGCCTGGCCCGAGCTCAACGCCGCCCGGCTCAGCGCGGACGGGCTCTACCTGCCCACCTACACCGGGCTCACCGCCGCCGACCAGGAGCACGTCGTGGCCCGCATCCGCGAGTTCTACGGCCGGAACTGACCACCAGCAGACGACGATGGAGTGCGGATCATGTCCGACGTGGTCGACTTCCCGATGCGCCGCCCCGGCGCGTCGTTCCCGCCCGCCGAGTACGCCGACTTCCGCGCGCGGCCCGGGCTGGTGCGCGCCCGGCTGCCCACCGGCGCCGTCGTGTGGCTGGTGACGCGGCACGAGGACGTGCGCACCGTGCTCACCGACCCGCGCGTCAGCTCCAACCCGACGCACGAGGGGTTCCCCAGCCTGCTCGGCAAGACCGGTGGCGTGCCCTCCCCCGACACCATGCCCGGCTGGTTCGTGGCGCTCGACCCGCCCGACCACGACCGGTTCCGCAAGACGCTGATCTCCGAGTTCTCGGTGCGCCGCATCCGGGACATGCGCCCCGCCATCGAGCAGGTCGTGCAGGACCGGGTGGACGCCATGCTCGCCGCGGGCGATACCGCGGACCTGGTGGCGGACTTCGCGCTGCCGGTGCCGTCGCTGGTGATCTCCAGCCTGCTCGGGGTGCCGAAGGCGGACCGGGACTTCTTCGAGGCCAAGACCCGGACGCTGGTCAGCACCACCGCCACCGACCAGGAGCGCGAGGCCGCCACCACGGAGCTGCTGCGCTACCTCGGCAGGCTCATCTCGATCAAGGAGAAGCGGCCGGGCGACGACCTGATCAGCCGGCTGCTCGCGGTGGGCACCATGTCCGCCGCCGAGCTGTCCGGCGTCGCGATGCTGCTGCTCATCGCCGGGCACGAGACGACCGCGAACAACATCTCGCTGGGCGTGCTGACGCTGCTGCTGCACCCCGAGTGGATCGGCGCCGACGGCATCGTCGAGGAGCTGCTGCGGCTGCACTCGGTGGCCGACCTGGTGGCGCTGCGGGTCGCCGTCGACGACCTGGAGATCAGCGGCCAGCGCATCGCGAAGGGCGAGGGCATCGTCCCGCTGGTCGCCGCCGCCAACCACGACGAGGCCGCCTTCGGCTGCCCGCACCGCTTCGACCCGACGCGCGCCGCGCGGCACCACGTGGCCTTCGGCTACGGGGTGCACCAGTGCCTCGGGCAGAACCTGGTGCGCGGGGAGATGGACCTCGCGTACCGGGTCCTGTTCGAGCGCATCCCTAAGCTGGAACCGGCGGTACCGGTGGAGGAGTTGCCCTTCAAGTACGACGGCGTGCTGTTCGGGCTGCACTCACTGCCGGTCCGCTGGTGACCACGCACCGTTCCCGAAGGAGACAGCCATGCTCAAGATCACCGCGGACAAGGACCGCTGCGTCGGTGCCGGACAGTGCGTGCTGTCCGCGCCCGACGTGTTCGACCAGGACGACGACGGCGTCGTGACGCTGCTCGACGAGACGCCCGGCGCGGAGCACGCGGACGACGTGCGCCAGGCGGCCCTGATCTGCCCGTCGCAGGCGATCACCGTCGAAGAGGCCTGAGGCTCCACCGCAGGTGGGCGGCCCACCCGTTGCGGCGGGTGGGTTGTCCCCCGTCCGAGTCACGCCCGATCCAGCGATGCGAACCCGTGTTCGACGCGGGCAGCATCGGAGGTATGGATCTCCGGAGCACCGCACTCGCCGCGCGGCACCTCGTCCGCGCCTTCGCCCGCACCCTCGTCGGCCCTGCCGCCCTCGGCCGGGCACCCGTCGGCCGCGAACTCTTCGGCCGCGCACCCGCCGGCTGGGCACCCGTCGGCTGGGCACCCGTCGGTTGGGCACTCGCCGACCGGGCATCCAGCGGCCGCGTCCGCATCGGCCGCGCGGCGCCACCGCGCCGGCCCGGGGGCGCCGCGGCGGGGCGTTCCGCCGCGGCACCCGCCCGCTCACCAGGTGATCGGCAGTTCCAGGACGCCGCCGGAGAGCTGGCCGCTCTCCAGCTTCAGGTCCTCCGGCGCGACCGCGACCTGCAGGTTCGGGATGCGGCCGAACAGCGTGCTGAACGCCGTCTGCAGCTCCACGCGCGCCAGCGGGGCCCCGATGCAGTGCCACACCCCGTGCCCGAAGGTCAGGTGCGGGTTCGGCACCCGGCCCACGTCGAAGCGCTCCGGGTCCTCGAAGGCGCGCTCGTCGAAGTTGGACAGCGTGAAGTCCAGCAGCACCAGCTCGCCGGTCCGGATCGTCACCCCACCGATCTCCACGTCCTCGGCCGCCCAGCGCGGCAGCATCGAGCTGCCCGCCTTCGCCGCGCGCAGCACCTCCTCCACCGCGATCGCCATCGTGCCGGCGTCGCGCATCGCGGCGTCCCGCTTGTCCGGGTTGCCCGCCAGCACCAGCACGCCGACGTCGATGTGGCTGATCACGCTGTCCAATCCGGCGAACAGCACGCCGGCGGCGAGGGTGCCGATCCGCTCGTCGTCCAGGCCCGCCTCGCAGAGCCGGGAGATCACGTCCTCGCCCGGGTCGCCGCGCTTGCGGCCCACCAGCTCGGAGATGTAGCCGAACAGCTCGGCGGCGCCCTCCTCCGCGGCCGCGGGGTCGCCGAGCACCGCCATCCGGCCCAGCATCCGCACGATGTGCATCCGGTCCTCCGGCGGCACGCCGATCAGCTCGTAGAGCACCTGCAGCGCGAACGGCTGGGAGAACTCGGCGTGCAGGTCGACCGGCGGACCCTTGTCCACCAGCGCCTGCACCATCTCCTCGGCCAGCTCCACCACCTTCGGGCGCAGCCGGGCCAGCCTGCGGGCGGAGAAGCTCGGTGTCAGCAGCGACCGCATCTCCCGGTGCAGCCGGGTCGCCTCCGCCGGGTCGGAATCGGTGATCAGCAAGTTGAAGAACGGGGTGTCCACGTAGCGGGGCGCCGAGGGCGGATCGGGGTGCGAGCGGTTGATCCGCTCGTCCTTGAGCAGCTGCTTGACCTCTTCGTGCCGGGTCACCAGCCACGCCTCGTCCCCGGCGGGCGTGCGCACCTTGCAGACCGGAGCCTGTTCCTGCAGGTCCCGCAGCTCCTTCGGCGGGCGGAGCATGGCCGAGGGACCGGTGCCCAGCTTCGGCAGGTCGAGGGATTGACTCATGGGCGATTCCTCCGCTGTACGGATCGACTGCGCGGACAACCTGCGGGGCGCCGCGCGGGGCGCGGCGGGCCCGCGAGGGGATCAGGTTCGGGCGGGCACCAGCTCGGCGAGCCAGTCGCGCACCACCTGCGCGGTCAGCTCCGAGTGCTCCTTGGCCAGCGAGAGGTGGTCGGCCTCGATGGTCCGCACCGCATCGGTGTCGATCACCGGCGGCGCCTTCGTGCCGCGGCTGCCCGGGACGGGCACCGAGCAGCGCACCAGCAAGGTCGGCGCGGTGGTCACCGGGGCGTCCGCGAACGCGGCGACCTTGTTGTACCAGTGCACCATCGCCGAGAGCCGGGCGCTGTTGAGGTTCACCGACGGGGAATCGATGTCGGCCAGGTAGTAGTTCGCCACCTCGTCGTAGTCGATGTCGTCGTTGTCGTCGTAGCGCAGGCTCAGCGTGTCCAGCAGGACCACCGCCTCGGGACGCACGCCCCAGGTGTCCTCCAGCAGGCCCGCCGCGTGGTAGGCGATGGTGCCGCCGGTGGAGTGCCCGATCAGCACGAACGGATCGCCGTCGCTGCCGTGCAGCGCGCTCTCCGCGACCGAGCGGACCGCCGCCGCGCCGTGCTCCGGCAGCGCCTCCCCCGACCCGAAACCGACCAGCGGCAGCGCCGAGACGTGCCGGATCCCGCGGAAGTGCGCGGCGATCCGCGCGTACTGGTGCACCCCGCCGGTCGCGCCCGGCGAGCTCACGCAGATCAGCCGCGGATCGGTCGGGCCGTCGGCCAGCGTCACCGGCTCGGGCAGCTCGGCCAGCTCGGCGGGCGTCTCGAAGGTCGGGCGGGTCGCGGCGACCGCGCCCAGCATCCGCATCGACTCCTTGCGCTTGCCGCAGTGCACGCCGGACAGGAACAGGTTCACCAGGGTGTCGTTCGGCCCGCCCTGGGACCGGGCCCCGCCCGCGGCGGGCGCGACCCGCGCGTCGAGTTCGCCGCCCAGCCACCGGGCCAGCGCGTCCGGGGTCCTGGCATCGAACACGACCGAAGCCGCCAGCCGCAGGTCCAGCTCCTCCCCCACCCGGTTGCGCAGCTCGACGGCGATCAGCGAATCGAAGCCCAGTTCCAGGAAGTCCCGTTCCTGGTCGACCGCGGCCGCGTCCCGGTGCCCGAGCACGGCGGCGGCGTGCTCCACCACCAGCTCGGTGAGCAGCCGGTGCCGGTCCGCGCCGTCGGCCGCGGCGATCCGCTCGCCCCGCGAGCCCGCGGAACCGCGCGCCGCCGCGGCGGGGCGGCGGGACGCGGGGATCAGCTCCCGCAGCACCGGCGGCACGTGCCCCTGCCCGCGCATGCCCGTGGCGTTCGTGCGGATCGGCACCACCAGGGCCTCGTCCCGGGTGCGCGCGGCGTCGAACAGCGCCAGGCCCTGCGCCGCGGACAGCGGCGGCAGCCCGGACCCGGCCATCCGCTCCCGGTCTGCCTCGGTGAGCGCGGCGGTCATCCCGCTCGCCGGCGCCCACGGCCCCCAGGCGAGCGACTGCGCGGGCAGGCCCTGCGCGCGGCGGTGCTGCGCCAGGGCGTCCAGGAAGGCGTTGGCGGCCGCGTAGTTCCCCTGGCCGGGGCCGCCCATCACGCCGGAGACCGAGGAGTACAGCAGGAACGCGGCCAGGTCCCGGTCCCGGGTCGCCTCGTGCAGCCGCCACGCGGCGTCCACCTTCGGCCGCAGCACCCGGTCCAGCCGGTCGGCGGTGAGCGAGCCGATCGCGCCGTCGTCGAGCACGCCCGCGGTGTGCACCACGGCGGTGAGCGGGTGCGCGGCGGGGATCTCGGCCAGCAGCCCGGCCACCGCCGCCGCGTCCGCCGCGTCGCAGGCGGCGATCCGCACCTCGGCGCCGTGCGCGGTGAGCTCCGCGCGCAGCTCCAGCGCGCCCGGTGCCGCCGGACCGCGGCGGCTCGCCAGCACCAGGTGCCGGATGCCGTGCTCGGCGACCAGGTGCCGGGCCAGTTCGGCGCCGAGCCCACCGGTGCCGCCGGTGATGAGCACGGTGCCCTCGGGATGCCAGTTCGCGGGTGCCGCCGGGTCGCGACGCCGCGCGGCCGTCGAGCCACCGCCGTTCACCGCGCCCGCACCGCCACCAGAATCGTCCACTGTGGACTCCACAGCGTGCCCGGCCGCGGGCAGCGGCACCAGGCGTGCCACCCGGACCTCCCGCTGGCGCACCGCGAGCTGCGGTTCCTCGGCGCCCAGCAACCCGGGCAGCACCGCCGCCGAGGTGAACGCGTCGTCCAGATCGATCAGCAGCAACCGCCCCGCGGGCTCCTCGGCCTGCGCGGACCGCACCAGGCCCCACACCGCCGCCGCGGCCACGTCCGCAAGCGCCTCGCCGGACACCGACACCGCGCCCCGGGTGACGAACACCAGGTGCGAACCGGTGAGCCGCTGGTCGGACTGCCACTCCTGGAGCAGGGCGAGCGCACGGCGGGCCAGCTCGTGCACCGCGTCCGGTTCCGCCGCGGCACCGCCGGTCACCGGGACCAGGAACACGTCCGGTGCGGTGCCGCCGCGCGTCAGGTCCGACAGCGACTCGCCGTAGCCCACCACCGCCTCGTCCGCGCGGTGCAGCGCGTACGCCAGGTCGAACTCGTCGCCGCCGACGATCGCCCAGCGCCGCCCGCCGACCGGCTTCGGCGCGGGGCCGGGAACCCAGTTCAGCCCGAACAGCGAGCGGGACACGTCCACGTCCGCGGCGGCCGCGGCGGTGTCCGGTTCCCGGGGAGCGGCCGGGGTTTCCCCGTCGTGGTGCAGCGAGGCCACCACCAGCACCGGGTTCCCCCGGCCGTCGACGGCGACGACCTCGGCCCCGTCCGCGCCGGGGCGCGCCCGCACGCGCAACACCTCGGCACCGGTGGCGTGCAAGGACATCCCGCTCCAGCGGGTGGCGCGCGCGCCGCCCGCACCGGGCACGGCCGCGGCGACGCGGGCCACCGCGTCCAGCAGCGCGGGGTGCAGGTCGTGGCCCGCGGCGGGCACTCCCGCGGGCAGCGCGACCTCGGCGAACACGGCTCCGTCCCGGTGCAGCACCTCGAACGGCTCGTCCCGCGACAGCGGTTCGGCCCCGGCGGGCGGCTCCCCGTCGAAGTCGACCTCCGGTGCGGCCGCGGCGGCCAGCACGCCGGTGCCGCGCTCGACCCACTCGGCGTCCTCGGCCGCCGCGGGCCGGGTGTGCACCGCGAACTCCCGGTGGCCGGACCCGTCGGCCTCCTCGATCCGCAGCTGCACCGCGACCGGTTCCGCCGCGGACACCGGTTCGGCGCCCAGCACCAGCTCCGCCACCTGGTCGCAGCCCACCTCGTCGGCCGCCCGCAGCGCCAGCTCCGCGAACGCGGCCGCCGGCACGACGCCGCGCGCCGCGTCCGCCGCGATCCGGCCGGTCAGCACCACCGCGCCGGAACCGGCCAGCCCCACCGCGGCGCCGAGCACCGGGTGGTGCACCGCGCGCAACCCCAGCCCGGCCGCGTCCGCGGCTCCGGCCGACGGCGCGGGCCAGAACCGCTCGTGCTGGAAGGCGTAGGTGGGCAGGTCGACGCGGCGCGCCCCGGTTCCGGCGAACAGCTCCGCCCAATCCACCCGCAGTCCGCGCACGTGCAACCGGGAGAGCGCGGTCATGAACGCCGCCTCCTCCGGGCGGCCCCGGCGCAGCGCGGGCACTTCCACCGCGGTCGTGGGCAGCGACTCCTGGGCCATCGCGCACAGCGAGCCGTCCGGCCCCAGTTCCAGGAAGGTCTGCGCGCCCGCCTCGGACAGCGCCCGCACCCCGTCGGCGAAGCGCACCGCCTCCCGGACGTGGCGCACCCAGTACTCCGGGGTGCTCAGCTCCGCGGTGGCCCGCTCCCCGGTCAGGTTGGACACGACCGGGATCTCCGCCGGGGCGAACGACAACTCCCGCACCACCGCGCGGAACTCGGCCAGCACCGGGTCCACCAGCGGCGAGTGGAACGCGTGGCTGACGCGGAGCCGCTTCGCCGCGCGCCCGTCGGCCCGCGCCCGGTCGATCACGTGCTGCACGCCCCGCTCGTCACCGGACACCACGGTCGACCGCGGTCCGTTGATCGCGGCGATCGCGGTGGCGCCGGTGCACCACGGCGCGACTTCGGTCTCGCTCGCCTGCACCGCGACCATCGCGCCCCCGGCGGGCAACCGGCTCATCAGCCGGGCTCGGGCGGACACCAGCTTCGCGGCGTCCGGGAGCGCGAACACGCCAGCGACGTGCGCGGCCGCGATCTCCCCCACCGAGTGGCCGCCGAGCAGGTCGGCCCGCACGCCGAAGGACTCGGCCAGCCGGTACAGCGCCACCTCGACGGCGAACAGCGCGGGCTGGGTGTTGCCGGTGTCCGCCAGCGCCGCCGGGTCGTCGCCCCAGATCACCTCGCGCAGGGGGTCGTCGCGGTGCCGGTCCAGCTCCGCCAGCACGGCGTCCAGCGCCGCGGCGAACACCGGGAACCGGGCGTGCAGCTCGCGGCCCATGCCGAGCCGCTGCGAACCCTGCCCGGAGAACAGCACCGCCAGCTTGCCCGGATCGGCGGCCACCGCCCCGCGCGCCACCTCCTCGACGCCGTCGTCGGTGGCCAGCAGCACCGCCCGGTGTTCGAAGGCGGACCGGCCGGTCGCCAGCGACCGCGCCACGTCGAGGCGGTCGCACCCCGGGTGCTCGGCCCGGAAGTCGGCGAGCCGGTCCAGCTGGGCCCGCAACGCGGCCGGGGTGCGGCCGGACACCGGCCACGGCACCGCGGCCGGGCGCGGCACCTGCTCGGGTTCCGGTTCCGGCGGCTCCGGTGCCTGCTCCAGGACCACGTGCGCGTTGGTGCCGCTGATCCCGAACGAGGACACCCCGGCGCGGCGCGGATGCCCGGTGGCGGGCCACGCGGTGCGGCCGGTCGCCAGCTCGACGGCACCGGTGTCCCAGTCCACGTGCTCGGACGGGCTGCGCACGTGCAGCGTCGGCGGCAGCTCGCCGTGCCGCATCGCCTGCACCACCTTGATCACGCCCGCGACGCCCGCGGCGGCCTGGGTGTGCCCCAGGTTCGACTTGATCGACCCCAGCAGCAGCGGCCGCTCCCGGTCCCGCCCGTAGGTGGCCAGCAGCGCCTGCGCCTCGATCGGGTCGCCCAGCCGGGTCCCGGTGCCGTGCGCCTCCACCACGTCCACGTCCGAAGTGGACAGGTCGGCGCCGGCGAGGGCCTGGCGGATCACCCGCTGCTGCGCGGGTCCGTTCGGCGCGGTCAGGCCGTTCGACGCGCCGTCCTGGTTCACCGCGCTGCCCCGCAGCACCGCCAGCACCCGGTGCCCGTGCCGCCGCGCTTCGGAGAGGGTTTCGACCGCGAGCATCCCGACGCCCTCGGACCAGGCGGTGCCGTCCGCGTCGGTGGAGAACGCCTTGCACAACCCGTCCGGCGCCAGCCCGCCCTGCCTGCTGAACGAGGAGAAGTTCGCCGAGGTCGTCATGATCGTGACGCCGCCGGCCAGCGCCAGCGAGCACTCCCCGGTGCGCACCGCCTGCGCGGCCAGGTGCAACGCCACCAGCGAGGAGGAGCAGGCGGTGTCCACGGTCAGCGCCGGGCCCTCCAGCCCCAGCGCGAACGCCACCCGGCCGGAGAGCACGCTGGCCGCCATCCCGGTCGACGCGTGCCCCTCCAGGTCCTCGCCGGAGGCGAGCACCAGGTGGATGTAGTCCTGCCCGGTGGTGCCGACGAACACCCCGGTCCGGCTGCCCCGCAACGACTTCGGGTCGATCCCGGCCCGCTCCAGCGCCTCCCAGGACACCTCCAGCGCGTGCCGCTGCTGCGGGTCCATCGCGAGCGCCTCGCGCGGGGAGATGTCGAAGAAGCCCGGGTCGAAGTCGGCGGCACCGGGCAGGAACCCGCCGCGGCCGGTGGCGCTGCGCCCCTCGCCGAGCGCCGCCAGGTCCCAGCCGCGGTCTGCGGGGAACCCGGAGATCGCGTCCTCGCCCGCCGACAGCAGCTCCCACAGCCGCTCCGGCGAGTCGGCGCCGGGGAACCGGCAGGCCATGCCGACGATCGCCACCGGCTCGTGCCTGCCGGTCTCCGCCTCGTGCAGGCGTTGGCGCGTCTCGTGCAGATCAGCGGTGACCCACTTCAGGTAATCGACGAGAGTGCTTTCGTCCGGCATCGTCGGTTCCTCTCTGCGAACGACCGCGGTGGCGCGCGCGGCGCCACGGCACGGGTCCGGTTCGGTGTCGGCGGGCTGCGGTCAGGGCTGGGTGCGCCTGCCGAGCTCGTTGTCGATGAACGTCAGCAGGTCGTCGGCGCTCGCCCCTTGGATGCGCTCGCCCACCGCGGGTTCCGCGGTCTCCTCGTCGCCGTGCCGCGCGGTGTCGCCGTAGCGCTCCAGCAGGCCGTGCAACCGGGTGGTGACCTCGCGGCGGACCTCGGCGCCGGACTCGGCGGCGGCGAGGGCGTGCTCCAGGTGGTCCAGCTCGGCGGCGAGCACTCCCGCCACCGCGAGCGGCGTCGGGTGGTCGAAGACCAGCGTGGAGGGCAGCCGCACCCCGGTCGTCGCGGCGAGCCGGTTGCGCAGTTCCACGGCGGTGAGCGAGTCGAACCCGATGCGGCGGAACTCCCGCTCCGCACCGATCTCCGCCGCCGAGCCGTGGCCGAGCACCGCGGCGGCCGCATCGCGGACCAGCAGCACCAGCTCCTGCTCGCGCTCCGGGCCGCGCAGTCCGGCGAGGCGCTCGGCGAGCCCGGCCCGCTCCGCGGCGGGGTCCGCGGCCGCCGCCGACCGGCGCGTCGAGCGCACCAGTCCGCGCAGCAGCGCGGGCACCTCTCCCTGGGCGCGGGGCGCGGCCGAGCCGATGCCCAGCGGCACCACCAGCGGTTCGTCCGCGCCGATCGCGGTGTCGAACAGGGCCAGCCCGCGCTCGACCGGCAGCGGCGGCATCCCGTTGTCGCCGATGCGGCGCAGGTCCCGCTCGTCGAGCCCCGCGGTCATGCCGACGCCCTGCTCCCACGCCCCCCACGCGAGGGACGTCGCGGGCAGCCCGCGCGACCGGCGGTACCGGGCGAGGGCGTCCAGGAACACGTTGCCCGCCGCGTAGTTGGCCTGCCCGGCGCTGCCCAGCACCCCGGACACCGAGGAGTAGACGACGAACGCCGCCAGGTCCAGGTCGGCGGTGAGCTCGTGCAGGTGCCACGCCCCGTCCACCTTCGGTCGCAGCACCGCGTCCAGCCGCTGCGGGGTCAACGCGTCGACGATCCCGTCGTCGAGGACGCCCGCGGTGTGCACCACCGCGGTCAGCGGGTGCGCGGCGGGCACCGCGCCCACCAGCTCGCGGGCGGCGTCCCGGTCCGCCACGTCGCAGGCGGCGAGGACGACCTCGGCGCCGTGCTCGGCGAGTTCGGCGCGCAGCTCCGCCGCCCCGGGCGCCTCCGGGCCGCGGCGGCTCGCCAGCAGCAGGTGCCGGACGCCGCGTTCGGCGACGAGGTGCCGGGCGAGTTCCGCCCCGAGCCCGCCGGTGCCTCCGGTGATCAGCACGGTGCCGTCCGGGTCCCAGCCGCGCGGGACGGTGAGCACGATCTTGCCGGTGTGCCGGGCGAGGCTCATGTGCCGGAACGCCTCCGGCGCCCGCCGCACGTCCCAGGTCCGCACCGGCAGCGGCCGCAGCGCGCCGGAGTCGAACAGGCCGAGCACCGCGCGCAGCATCTCCTGGATGCGGTCCGGGTCGACCAGCCCGAGGTCGAACGAGCGGTACCGCACCCCGGGCACGTCCGCGCGCAGATCCGTCTTGCCCATCTCGACGAACCGGCCGCCGCTGGGCTGCAACCGCAGCGAGGCGTCGATGAACTCCCCGGACAGCGCGTTGAGCACCACGTCGATGCCGCCGTCCCCGGCGACCCGCGCGAACGCCGCCTCGAAGGCGGTGTCGCGGGAGGAGGCGATGTGGTCGTCCGCGACGCCCAGCGACCGCAGCACGTGCTGCTTGCCCTCGCTGGCGGTGGCGAACACCTCCGCCCCGAGGTGGTGGGCCAGCTGGATCGCCGCCATGCCCACGCCGCCCGCTCCCGCGTGCACGAGCACCTTCTCGCCGGCGCGCAGGCCCGCCAGATCCACCAGGCCGTGGTAGGCGGTGAGGAAGACCAGCGGGACCGAAGCGGCGGTCGGCCAGGACCACGCCGCGGGTATCCGCGCCAGGAACCGCTCGTCGACCGTCCCCAGTGGACCGAAACCGCCGAAGACCATGCCCAGCACCCGATCTCCGGGCCGCAGGTCGACGACTTCGGGGCCGGTGTCCACCACGACCCCGGCCGCCTCCGAGCCGAACGGGCCCGCCTCGCCCGGGTACATGCCGAGCGCGTTGAGCACGTCCCGGAAGTTCACCCCGGCGGCTTCGATCCGCACCCGCACGTCCCGGCCGGTCAGCGGTTCCGCGGCCTGCGGGAACGGGACGAGTTCGAGGTCGTCCAGGCTGCCCCCGGCCGCGCTGTCCAGGTGCCAGGGCGTCCCGGCGGGCGGGACGAGCGAGCCCGCGGTGGCCAGCGGCGCCAGCCGCGCCACGTGCGGTTCGCCGCCGCGGAGCACGGCTTGCGGTTCGTCGGCGGCGACCAGCCCCGGTACCACCGCGGGCACCGCGGCGGCGGAACCGCCGGGCACCGCGCCGTCCGGTCCGGCACCGCTGCGCGCCGCGCCACTCGCGGTGCCCAGGTCGTCCGAGCCGCCCAGCTCGCCCGAGCCGCCCAGCTCGCCCGCGCCGCCCAGCTCGCCCGAGCCGTTCAGGTCGCCCGCGCCGCCGGAGCCGCCCTGGTCGTCCAGGTCGAGCAGCAGGAACCGGCCCGGGTGCTCGGCCTGCGCGGACCGCACCAGGCCCCACGCGGAAGCCGCCGCGAGGTCCGCGCCGGGGCCGTCGGCCACCGCGCCGCGGGTGACGAACACCAGCCGGGCGGCCGCGAACCGGTCCTCCGCGAGCCACTGCCGGACCAGCTCCAGCACCCGTCCGTTCAACGCGCGCACCTCGTCCGGGCTCGTCCGCGCACCGCGCAGCGGGACCGCCACGAAGTCCGGCACCGGGTCCGGCAGCTCGGCGAGGGAGGCGACCACCTCCGGGACGCCGAGACCGAACTCGTCCGGGCCCAGCACCGCCCAGCGCGCGGCGGGCGAGGTCGCGGCGGCGCCGCGGTGCGGCACCCAGTCGACGTGGAACAGCGAGTTCAGCTCGTCCTGCCCGGCGGATGCCGCCGCGGCCGGACCGGCCTCGCGCAGCACCAGGGAGTCCACCGACAGCACCGGGATGCCCTGCGGGTCGGCGGCGACCAGCCGCACGGAATCCCGGCCGCGGGGGGGGGGGCCCCCCCCCCCCCCCCCCGCCCCCGGGGCGGCACCGGCCGGCCCCCCCCCCGGGGCCCCCCCCCCCGCCCGGGGGGGCGGGGGGGGGCCGGCGCCCCCCCCCGCCCCCCCCGCGGGGGCGGGGGGGGCCCCCCCCCCCCCCCCCACCGCGGCACCGGAGGCGTGCAGCGAGGCACCGCTCCAGGAGAACGGCAGCAGCCCGCGGCCGTCGTGCTCGGCGGCGGCGAACACCGTGGCGTGCAGCACCGCGTCCAGCAGCGCCGGGTGCAGGCCGTAGGACTCGGCGTCGCGGACCTCCGCGGGCAGCCGCACCTCCGCGAAGTGCTCCGCGCCGCGCTGCCACACCGCGCGCAGCCCGCGGAACACCGGCCCGTAGTCGAGCCCGGTCGCGGCGTAGTCGTCGTACAGCGACGCGATGTCCACCTCGGACGAGCCGGGCGGCGGCCAGGCGGAGGCGTCGAAGTCGAGCACGTGCTCCGGCTCGGTGAGCAGCCCGGTCGCGTGCCGGATCCACGGCGCGCCCGGGTCGTCGGCGGGCCGTGAGTGCAGCCGCAGCTCGCGGCGGCCGGCGTCGTCGGCCGCGTCCACCCGCAACTGCACCTGCACCGCTCCGCGCGCCGGCAGCACCAGCGGCGCGGCCAGCGTCAGGTCCTCGACCTGGGCGCAGCCCACCTGGTCGGCGGCGCGCACCGCGAGCTCCAGGAAACCGGTGCCGGGGAAGAACACCTGCCCGCCGACCACGTGGTCGGCCAGCCACGGGTGGGTGGCCAGCGACAGCCTGCCGGTGAACAGCACTCCGCCGCCGTCGGCCTCGTCCACCGCGGCCCCCAGCAGCGGGTGCTCGGCCTCGGCCAGCCCCAGCCCGGCGGCGTCCCCGGCCCGCGGCGCGGCGTCCGGCCAGTACCGCTCGTGCTGGAACGCGTAGGTCGGCAGCGCGACGCGCTCGGCGCCACCGGCGAAGAACTCCGCCCAGTCGACCGGAACCCCCGCCACGTGCAGCCGGGCCAGCGCGGTCACCGCGGCGGTGCGGTCGTCGCGGTCGCGGCGCAGCACCGGGATCACCGGGGTGCCCGGGTCCAGGGTCTCCTGCGCCATCGAGCACAGCGCGCTGTCCGGCCCCACCTCCAGGAACACCGAGGCGCCGTCGGCGGCGAGCGCGCGCACCCCGTGCGCGGGCCGCCCCCGATGGGGCCCGGCGGGCGGCGCCGTCTGCCCGGGGGGGCGCGCCCGGCGGGGGGGGCGGGGGGGCGCGCGCCCCCCCCCCCCCCCCCCCCCCCGGGGGCGCGCACGTGCCGGACCCAGTGCTCCGGGTCGGCGAGCTCCTCGGCGGTGGCGGTCCGGCCGGTCAGGTTCGACACCAGCGGCAGCCGCGGCCGACCGAAGGTGCAGCGCCGCACCACGGCCCGGAACTCGTCGAGCACCGGGTCCACCAGCGGCGAGTGGAACGCGTGGCTGACCGCGAGCCGGGTGGTCGTGCGGCCGTCCGCGTCGAGCCGCTGCCGCACCGCGTCCAGCTCGTCCGCGGCGCCGGAGAGCACCACCGAGCCGGGGGCGTTCACCGCGGCCACCGCGACCCGGTCGGTCAGCAGCGGCGCCACCTCGTCCTCGGTGGCGCGGACCGCGAGCATCGCGCCGCCGTCGGGCAACGCCTGCATCAGGCGGCCGCGGGCGGCGACGAGCGCGGCGGCGTCCGGCAGCGACAGCACCCCGGCGACGTGCGCCGCGGTGATCTCGCCGAGGGAGTGCCCGGCCGCGAAACCGGGGGTGACGCCCCAGGATTCGAGCAGCCGGTGCAACGCCACCTCGACGGCGAACAGCGCGGGCTGGGCGTATCCGGTGCGGTCCAGCAGCGCGGCGTCGGCGCTGCCGGGCTCGGCGAACAGCAGCTCGCGCAGCGGCCGGTCCAGGTGCGGGTCGAGTTCGGCGAGCACTTCCGCCAGCGCGTCGGCGAACGCGGGGAACCGCGCGGCGAGCTCCCGCCCGGCGCCGGCGCGCTGGGCGCCCTGCCCGGAGAACAGCACGGCGAGCTTCGCCGGTCGCTCCACCAGCCCGCGGTGCGCGCCGGCCGCGGTGCCGTCGAGCCACCCGGCGAGCGCGTCCCGCAGCTCGGTCCGGTCGGCACCGACCGCGGCCAGCCGGTGCTCGCAGGCGGTGCGGGTGGTGGCCAGCGAGAACGCCACGTCCTCGGCGCGGGCGCCCGGGTGCGCGTCGAGGTGCGCGAGCAGCGCGCCCACCTGGTCGCGCAGCGCCTGCTCGGTGCGGCCGGAGACCAGCCACGGCACCGGGCCGGGCGGGGCAGCGGCGGGACCACCAGCGGACGCGGCGACGGCGGAACCGGCGTCCGAGAGCGCACCGGCTCGGCCGTCCCCGGACGGGGCGTCGTCCGGCGGCGTTTCGGCGGCGTCCGCGGTCTCCTCCGGGGCCTGCTCCAGGATCGCGTGGGCGTTGGTCCCGCTGACCCCGAACGAGGACACCGCCGCACGGCGCGGCCTGCCGGTCTCCGGCCACGGTTCGGCGGCCGCGAGCAGTTCGACGGCGCCGGACGACCAGTCCACGTGCGAGGACGGCGGATCGCAGTGCAGCGTGCGGGGCAGCACGCCGTGCCGCATCGCCTGCACCACCTTGATCACTCCGGCGACGCCCGCGGCGGCCTGCGCGTGCCCGAGGTTGGACTTGATCGACCCCAGTCGCAGCGGTTCGGCTCGATCCTGCCCGTAGGTCGCCAGCAGGCTGCTCGCCTCGATCGGGTCGCCCAGCGAGGTGCCGGTGCCGT
Organism: Saccharopolyspora sp. 7B; assembly: GCF_020177435.1. Classification (NCBI taxonomy): domain Bacteria; kingdom Bacillati; phylum Actinomycetota; class Actinomycetes; order Pseudonocardiales; family Pseudonocardiaceae; genus Saccharopolyspora; species Saccharopolyspora sp. 7B. Next base: position 38,822 of record NZ_JAIUKC010000050.1, read on the forward strand.
GCGCCTCCACCAGATCGACGTCCGAAGTGGACAGTTCGGCGGCGGAGAGGGCCTGCCGGATCACCCGCTGCTGGGCACGCCCGCTCGGGGCGGTGAACCCGTTCGAGGCACCGTCGGAGTTCACCGCGGAGCCGCGCACCAGCGCCAGCACCGGGTGCCCGTTGCGGCGCGCGTCGGAGAGCCGCTCCAGCACCAGCACCCCGACGCCCTCGGCCCAGCCGGTGCCGTCCGCGGCGTCGGAGAACGCCTTGCACCGGCCGTCGGTGGCGAGCCCGCCCTGCCTGCTGAACTCCAGCAGCGCGCCCGGCGTGCACATCACGTTCACGCCCCCGGCCAGCGCCAGCGAGCACTCCTCGGCCCGCAGCGCGTGCACCGCCTGGTGCACGGCCACCAGCGAGGACGAGCAGGCGGTGTCCACGGTGACCGCCGGGCCTTCCAGCCCCAGCTCGTAGGACAACCGGCCGGACACGGCACCTGCCGCGATGCCGGTGCCCACGTCGCCGTCGGCGTCGGCCAGCGAGCGCACCACCAGGTAGGCGTAGTCCTGCCCGTTGGTGCCGATGAACGCGCCGGTGCGGGTGCCGCGCAACACGGCCGGGTCGATCCCGGCGCGTTCGACGGCCTCCCAGGACACCTCCAGCAGCAGCCGCTGCTGCGGGTCCATGGACAGCGCCTCGCGGGGCGAGATGCCGAAGAAGCCGGGGTCGAAGTCGGCGACGCCGTCGAGGAAACCGCCGCGTCGGGTCACCTCGTTGCCGCGCGCGTCGGTGCCCGCGTCCCGCAGCTCCGCCAGGTCCCAGCCGCGGTCCGCGGGGAACTCGCCGATGGCGTCACCGCCCGAGTCGACCAGTTCCCACAGCTGCTCCGGGGAGCGGATCCCGCCCGGGTAGCGGCAGCCCATCGACACGATCGCGATCGGCTCGGACCGCTGCGCGAGGAGCCGCTGGTTCTGCCTGCGCAGCCGCTCGGTCTCCTTCATCGACGCGCGGAGTGCCTTTTCGACCTGCGCCTGCCGGTCCACCGGGGCGTGCTCGCCAGAGGTCATCATCAACTCCGTGGGTCGGTCTCGACATCAGTCGGTCTCGACGGCACCGTCGAGCGCCGCCTGCACGAGGTCGTCGAGTGCCATCGCGTCGATCGACTCGTCGGATCCGGTCTGGGTGCCGTCGGCGTGCTCGCCGTCCGGCCCGTCCAGCCCGTCCAGCGCCTCCAGGACGCCGGCGGCGCGCAGCGCGGACAGCGGTGCGGTGGCCAGCAGCCGCCGGATCCGCGCCTCCTCCGCGTCGTCCGCGGCCGGGTCGCCGCCGATGCCGAGCTCGGCGAGCAGGTGCTCGGCCAGGTCGGCGGGCGTCGGGTGGTCGAAGACCATCGTCGTGCCGAGCCGCAGGCCGCTCGCGGCACCGAGCCGGTTGCGCAGCTCCACGGCGGCCAGCGAGTCGAAGCCGAGTTCCCGGAACGCCCGGTCGGGGCCGACGGAGTCCGGGCCGGGGTGCCCGAGGATGTCGGCGCTGTGCTCGCGGACCAGGTCCAGCAGCACGTCCCGGCGGCGCCCAGCGGGCAGTTCGGCGAGCTCGGCGCGCAGCGAGCCGCGGTCGGCGGGTGCCGGTGCGGCGTGCTCGGCGTGGCCGGGCAGTTCGCGCAGCAGCGGGCTGGGCCGGGTCGCGGTGAACGCGCGGGCGAACCGCTCGCCGACCGCGGCGACCAGCGGTGCCGGTTCCGGCCCGGTGGCGAGTTCGTCGAGCGCCCGCAGCGCCAGGTCGGGCCGCATGGCGTCCACGCCACCGCGCTGCGCGCCGTCCGCCGCGTCCTGCCCGGCGGCCATCCCCGCACCGGCCCAGGCGCCCCAGGCGATGGAGGTGGCGGGCAGCCCGGCGGCGTGCCGCTGCTCGGCGAGCGCGTCGAGCACCGCGTTCGCGGCGGCGTACCCGGCCTGCCCGGCGTTGCCGACGGCGGCCGAGGCGGAGGAGAACAGCACGAACGCGGTCGGCTCGTGCTCGCGGGTGAGCTCGTCGAGCAGCAGCGCGCCGGTCACCTTGGTGCGCAGCACCGCGTCGAACCGGTCGGGGGTGAGCCCGTCGAGCACCCCGTCGTCGAGCACCCCGGCCGCGTGCACCACGCCGGTCAGCGGGTGCGCGGCGGGGATGCCGTCGAGCACGGCGGCCAGCGCGTCCCGGTCGGCGACGTCGCAGGCTTCGACGGCGGCGGAGGCGCCGAATTCGGCGAGTTCGGCACGGAGTTCCACGGCCCCGGGCGCGGCCGCACCGCTGCGGCTGAGCAGCACAAGGTGCTGCGCGCCGGCCGCGGCGAGGTGCCGGGCGACCTGGGCGCCGAGGGCGCCGGTGCCGCCGGTGACGAGCACGGTGCCGGTGGGGTTCCACCGCTGCGCGGGCCGTTCGGGCGCGGGCAGCAGCCGGCGGCCGAGGGTGGCACCTGGCCGCACCGCGACCTGGTCCTCGCCGTCGAGCCCGGCGAGCACCGCCGCGAACCGTCCGGCGGTGTCCGCGTCGAGCTCCGCGGGCAGGTCGATCAGCCCGCCCCAGCGGTCGGGGTGTTCGAGCGCGGCGACGCGGCCGAGCCCCCACGCGGCGGCCTGGGCCGGGTGCGGCACGGGTTCGCCGCGCCCGGTGGCGACGGCACCCCGGGTGACCGTCCACAGTGGCGCGTCGAGTCCGGCGTCGCCGAGCGCTTGCAGCAGGGTCGCGGTGCGCGCGGGCCCGACCGGCGCGGCGCGCCCGGTGTCGGTGGTGGCGAGCAGCGAGACCACGCCGTCGATGGCGCGTCCGCCGGTCGCCTCGCGGAGCAGGCCGGTCCAGGCGGCCCGGTCGGGGTCGTCGAGTTCGACGCGCACCGCGTCGTCGAACGCGCCGAGCACGTCGGCGACCTGCTCGGCGCCGCCCGCGGGCAGCACCAGCAGCCAGGTCCCGGTGGGCCGTGCCGTCGATGCGGTGAGCGCCTTCCAGCCGAAGCGGTGCCGCCAGGAGTCGACGATCGACTGCTCCTGCTGCCGTTCCCGCCAGCCGGACAGCGCGGGCAGCACCGCGGACAGCGCGGTGCCGGGCACGTCGAGTTCGGCGGCGAGCTCGTCGTAGTCGGCGTCGGCGACCGCGCTCCAGAACGCGGTATCGGATTCCGCCGCGGCAGCGGGGTTCTCCGGCGCGGGAGCCGTGGTCTCCGGCCAGAAGCGCTCGTGCTGGAACGGGTAGGTCGGCAGGTCGGCGCGGCGGGCGCCGCTGCCCGCGAAGAACTCGGTCCACCGCGGCGTGGTCCCGCTGGTGTGCAGCCGGGCCAGCGCGGTGATCGCGGTCTGCGCCTCGTCCCACCCGGCGCGCTGCGCGGGGACCACGTCGCCCTCGCCGTCGAGGGTTCCGGTGACCAGCGCGGAGAGCACCGCGTCCGGCCCCACTTCGCACCAGGTGCCGACGCCGCGGTCGGCGAGGGTGCGGACGCCGTCGGCGAACCGCACGGCGTGGCGCACGTGGTCCACCCAGTAGCCGGGGTCGCACAGCTGCTCGGCGGTGGCGACCCCACCGGTCAGGTTCGACACGACGGGGATCGCCGGGGCGGCGTAGCCGACTTCCCGCGCGGTGCGGCCGAATTCCTCCAGCATGGTGTCCATCAGAGGTGAGTGAAACGCATGGCTGACCCGCAAACGCCTAGTCTTTCGCCCGTTCGCCGCGAACCGTTCGGCGAGCTCGCGCACGTCCGGCTCGTCCCCGGCGAGCACCAGCGCGGCCGGGCCGTTGATGGCGGCGATCGCGACCCGCTCGGTGAGCAGCGGCGCGACCTCCTCTTCGGTGGCCTGCACCGAGATCATGGCGCCGCCGGCGGGCAGCGCCTGCATCAGCCGGGCGCGGGCCGCGACGAGCCGCACCGCGTCCGGCAGCGAGAACACCCCGGCGAGGTGCGCGGCGACGAGTTCCCCGATGGAGTGCCCGGTGAGGAAGTCCGGTCGCACGCCCCAGGATTCGAACAGCCGGTAGAGCGCGACCTCGAACGCGAACAGCGCGGGCTGGGTGAACCCGGTCTCGTCGAGCAACGCCGCATCAGCGCTGCCCGGCTCGGCGAACATGATCTCGCGCAGCGGCCGCTCCAGTTCGAGGTCCAAGTGCGCGCACACCTCGTCCAGCGCGGCCGCGAACACCGGGAACCGGCCCGACAACTCACGTCCCATCCCGGCCCGCTGCGCGCCCTGACCGGAGAACAGGAACGCGAGCTTGCCCGGTTTGGCGCCGCCGCCGCGCAGCAGGTTCGGCGCGGTGCCGCCGCCGGCGAGCGCGGTGAGCCCGGCGCGCAGCTCGGTGCGGTCGGTGGCGAGCACGGCGGCCCGGTGTTCGAAGTGCGCGCGGGTGGTGGCCAGCGAGCACGCCAGGTCGGCCAGGTCGGACTCGGTGCCCAGCAGCAGTTCCGCCTGCGCCCGCAGGGCTTCCGGGGTGCGCGCGGAGACGACGACGGGCAGCGGGCCGGGGTCCGCGACCGGTTCCGGCGGCGCCTCGGCGTCCGGGGCCTGTTCGAGGACCACGTGCGCGTTGGTGCCGCTGGCGCCGAAGGAGGACACGGCGGCGCGGCGCGGGCGACCGGTGCTCGGCCACCCGGTGCGTCCGGTGAGCAGTTCCACCGCTCCCGAGGACCAGTCGACGTGCGTGGAGGGCCGGTCCACGTGCAGCGTCCTCGGCAGTTCGCCGTGCCGCATCGCCAGCACCGACTTGATGACGCCCGCGACGCCGGAAGCGGCCTGGGTGTGCCCGATGTTCGACTTGATCGAGCCGAGCAGCAGCGGGGCGTCCCGGTCCTGGCCGTAGGTGGCCAGCAGCGCCTGCGCCTCGATCGGATCGCCGAGCGAGGTGCCGGTGCCGTGCGCCTCGACGGCGTCCACATCGGACGGTTCGAGGCCCGCGGCGGCGAGCGCCTTGCGGATCACCCGCTGCTGGGACAGCCCGTTCGGCGCGGTGAGCCCGTTCGAGGCCCCGTCCGAGTTGACCGCGGACCCGCGCAGCACCGCCAGCACCTGGTGCCCGTGCCGCCGCGCGTCGGAGAGCCGTTCCACGACGAGCATCCCGACGCCTTCGGACCAGCCGGTGCCGTCGGCGGTGTCGGCGAAGGCGCGGCAGCGCCCGTCCGGGGACAACGCGCCCAACTCGCCGAACTCGACGAAGCCGACCGGGGTGGACATCACCGTCACGCCGCCGGCGAGCGCGACCGAGCACTCCCCGGTGCGCAGCGCCTGCACCGCCTGGTGCAGGGCGACCAGCGAGGACGAGCAGGCGGTGTCCACGGTGACGGCGGGGCCTTCCAGCCCGAAGGTGTAGGCGAGCCGCCCGGAGATGAGGCTGGCGGACTGCGCGGTCTGGGCGTGCCCGACCTGACCCGCCGGTGGCCGGTAGTCGCCGGAGCCGCCGCCGACGAACACGCCGGCGTCGGTGCCGCGCAGCTGCGCCGGGTCGATCCCGGCGCGTTCCCACGCCTCCCACGCGGCTTCGAGCACGATGCGCTGCTGCGGGTCCATCACCATCGCTTCGCGCGGCGAGATGCCGAAGAAGCCGGGGTCGAAGTCGGCGACGTCGTGGAGGAATCCGCCTTCCTTGGTGCCCAGCGCGGTCAGGTCCCAGCCGCGGTCGGTGGGCGCGGGACCGATGGCGTCGGTCTCGTCGAGCAGCAGCCGCCACAGGTCCTCCGGCGAGCGGACGCCGCCCGGGTAGCGGCAGCTCATGCCGACGATGGCGATCGGGTCGTCGTCCGGTGCCGCGACGGCCGCGACGGGCTCGGTGCCGGGACGGGTGCCGGTGAGCTCGGCGAGCAGGTGCGCGGCGAGCGCGTCCGGCGTCGGGTGGTCGAACACCAGCGTGGCGGGCAGGGCGAGGCCGGTGGCCGCGCCGAGGGCGCCGCGCAGGTCCACGGCGGTGAGCGAGTCGAAGCCGAGGTCGCGGAACGGCAGGTCCGGTTCGACGGCGTCGGCGCCGCCGTGCCCGAGGACGTCCGCGGCGGCGGTGCGCACCAGGGCGAGCAGCCGCTCGGCGCGCTCCGGTTCGCCGAGCGCGGCGAGCTCCTCGCGCAGCGAGCCGCCGTCCTCGGTCGCGGTGTCGCCGAGCGCGGCCGCGGGGATGTCGTCGAACAGCGCGCTGCGCCGCGTCGCGGTGAACGCGGGTGCGAAGGTCTCCCACCGCACGTCGGCGAGCACGAGCGAGCGCTCCGGTCCGCCCAGGGCGCGGCCGAGCGCGGTGGCGGCCAGGTCCGGGTCCAGCGCGGGGAGCCCGTTGGCCCGGCGGTGCGCCGCCGATCCGTCCGATGTGGACTCCCAGGCGCTCCAGGCGAGCAGCCGGGCGGGGATGCCGTCGGCGGTCAGGCGGTGCACCAGCGCGTCGAGCCGGGCGCCGTCGGCGGCCGCCTGCTGCTGCCCGCGCACTCCCCACACCGCGGCGATGGAGGTCATGAGCACGAACGCGTCGAGGGGTTGTCCGGCGAGCAGCGCGGCGAGCTCTTCGGCGTCCGCGACCGGGTCGTCCCCGGCGGCGGCTTGCACGACGGTGGTGATCGGGCCGGGCGCGGCGTCGAGGACTTCGCGGAGGTCGGCGGTGCCCGCGCGCAGCACGTGCTCGGCGCCGTCGGCGGCGAACCGGCGGCTCAGGTGCTCGGCGGAGTCGTCGGCGCCGACGACGAGGACGGTGCCGTGCGGTCGCCACGGGTCGGCGGGCGCGGACGCGGTCTGGAGCCTGCGCCCGTAGGCGCCCGCGGCGCGCAGCGCGACCTGGTCCTCGGTGCCGCCGAGGACGGCGGGCAGCCGGTCCGCGGCGCGCCGGTCGGCGGTCGCGGGCAGGTCCACGAGCCCGCCCCAGGCTTCGGGTTCGTCCAGCGCGAGCACGCGGCCGCGGCCCCACAGCGCGGCGGCCTCGACCTCGGGCAGCTCGGCGCGGCCGACGGCGACGGCGCCGCGGGTGAGGCACCACAGCGGTGCGGTGATCCCGGCTTCGCGCAGCGCGGGCAGCAGGGCCAGCGGATCGGTGCCGGGCAGGGCGACGACCACCGCGTAGTCGTCGCCGAGCCCGCCGGTGGCGGCGGGGTCGCGGACGTCGGCGCCGGGCAGGGCCTCCAGCACCGCGGTGGTCCAATCGGCGTCCCGCTCCGCCGCGGGGACGAGCACCAGCCAAGGGCCGGTGGACCGGCGGGTGGTGGTGATCGGCTTCCAGCCGATCGCGTACCGCCAGCCGTCCACGGCGGCGTGCTCGCGGCGGTGGCGGCGCCAGGCCGACAACGCGGGCACCACCGCGGACAGCGACGCGTCGTCGACGTCGAGGGAACCGGCCAGCGCGGCCAGGTCCTCCCGCTCGACGGCGGCCCAGAACTCGGCGTCCACCGGGTCGGTGGCGGTGGCGGCGCCCGGTTCGGGCCAGTAGCGCTCCCGCTGGAACGGGTAGGTGGGCAGCGCGATCCGGCGCGCCCCGGTGCCCGCGAAGTGCTCCGCCCAGTCCGGGCTGCGGCCGTGGACGTGCAGCCGGGCCACGGCGGTGCCGAGCGCGGTCTCCTCGTCCCGGTCGGCGCGCTGGGTGGCCACGACCAGCGGCCCGTCCGCGGGCAGCGACTGCCGGGCGAGCGCGGCGAGCACCCCGTCCGGCCCGAGTTCCACGAACCGGGTGGTGCCCGCCTCGTGCAGGGTGCGGACGGCGTCGGCGAACCGCACGGCCTCGCGCAGGTGCCGCACCCAGTACTGCGCGCTGCCCAGTTCGGCCGGGTCGGCGACGGTGCCGGTCAGGTCGGAGACCACCGGGATCTCCGGGGCGTGGAACTCGATTCCGGCGGCGGTGCGGCGGAATTCGTCCAGCACCGGGTCCATCAGCGGCGAGTGGAAGGCGTGGCTGACGGTGAGCCCGCGGGTGCGGCGGCCGAGGTCGCCGAAGTGCGCGGCGATGCGCTGCGCTTCGGCGGTGTCGCCGGAGACGACGACGGAGTCGGGCCCGTTGACGGCGGCGATCGCGACCCGCTCGGTGAGCTGCGCGGTCACCTCGTCCTCGGTGGCCTGCACCGCGATCATCGCTCCGCCGGTGGGCAGCGCCTGCATCAGCCGGGCCCGGGCGCCGACGAGCTTCGCGGCGTCCGGCAGCGAGAACACGCCCGCGACGTGCGCGGCGGCCAGCTCGCCGATGGAGTGCCCGGTGAGCAGGTCGGGCCGCAGGTCCCAGGATTCGAGGAGCCGGTAGAGCGCGACCTCGAACGCGAACAGCGCGGGCTGGGTGAACCCGGTCTCGTCGAGCAACGCCGCATCAGCGCTGCCCGGCTCGGCGAACATGATCTCGCGCAGCGGCCGCTCCAGTTCGAGGTCCAAGTGCGCGCACACCTCGTCCAGCGCGGCCGCGAACACCGGGAACCGGCCCGACAACTCACGTCCCATCCCGGCCCGCTGCGCGCCCTGACCGGAGAACAGGAACGCGAGCTTGCCGGGTCCGGTGTCGGTGCCGCGCGCGACCTCCACCGCGCCGTCCGGCCCGGCCAGCAGCACCGCCCGGTGCCGCAACGCGGCGCGCCCGGTGGCCAGCGAGAAGCCGACGTCCACAGCGGAGGCATCGGTTCCGCTGGTGCGGCCGGTGAGCCGCGCGAGCTGTTCGTCCAGCGCCTCCCGGGTGCGGGCCGACACCGGCCACGGCACGATCCGCGGCCGCACCAGCACCTCCGGTCCGGGTTCGAGCTCGGGCGCCTGTTCGAGGAGAACGTGCGCGTTGGTGCCGCTCACGCCGAACGCGGAGACCCCGGCGCGGCGCGGCCGGCCGGTCTCCGGCCACGGCCGCGGTTCGGCGAGCAGCGCCATCCCGGCGGCGTCCCAGTCCACGTGCGGGCTGGGCCGCTCGGCGTGCAGCGTCTTCGGCAGCACCCCGTGCCGCATGGCCAGCAGCACCTTCACCACTCCGGCGACACCGGCGGCGGCCTGGGTGTGGCCCAGGTTCGACTTGATCGCGCCGAGGTGCAGCGGTTCGGTCCGGTCGCGGCCGTAGGTGGCCTGCAACGCCCCGGCTTCGATCGGGTCGCCGAGGGCGGTGCCGGTGCCGTGCGCCTCGACCGCGTCCACGTCGGCGGCGGTGAGCCCGGCGTCGGCGAGGGCCTGCCGGATCACCCGCTGCTGGGACGGCCCGTTCGGGGCGGTGAGCCCGTTCGACGCGCCGTCCTGGTTGACCGCGCCGCCGCGCACCACGCCCCACACCTCGTGGCCGTGCCGCCGCGCGTCGGAGAGCCGTTCCAGCACGAGCACGCCGACGCCTTCCGACCAGGCGGTGCCGTCGGCGTTCGCGCCGAACGCCTTGCAACGCCCGTCCGGGGCGAGCCCGCTCTGCGCGCTGAACTCGACGAACGAGTCCGGCCCGGACATCACCGAGACGCCCCCGGCCAGCGCCAGCGAGCACTCCCCGGAACGCAGCGCCCGCACCGCCCAGTGCAGCGCCACCAGCGAGGACGAGCAGGCCGTGTCGACGGTGACCGCCGGTCCTTCCAGCCCGAGCGAGTAGGACAACCTGCCGGAGAGCACGCTGGCGGTGTTGCCGGTGGCCACGTGCCCGCGCACGTCGGCCCCGGCGGCGCGCAGCAGCTGCGGGTAGTCCTGCCCGTTGGTGCCGATGAACACGCCGGTGGCGCTGCCGCGCAGCCCGTCCGGGGCGATCCCGGCGCGCTCCAGCGATTCCCAGGTGGTCTCCAGCAGCAGCCGCTGCTGCGGGTCCATCGCCAGAGCTTCGCGCGGCGAGATCCCGAAGAACGGCGCGTCGAAGTCGGCGACCCCGTCCAGGAAGCCGCCTTCCCGGGTGGCGGAGTCCCCGGCGGCGAGGGCGGCCAGGTCCCAGCCGCGGTCGGTGGGGAACGGCCCGATCGCGTCGGTCCCGTCCGCCAGCAGCGTCCACAGGTCCTCGGGTCCGCGGACCCCGCCGGGGAAGCGGCAGCCGATGCCGACCACGACGACCGGATCGTCCGCGGCGGCCCGCGCGACCGGTACCGGCGCGGACGCGGGCAACGAGCCGAGCAGTTCGGCGAGCAGGAAGTCCCGCAGCGCCACCGGGTTCGGGTGGTCGTAGACGAGCGTGGCCGGCAGCGCCAGGCCGGTCGCCGCGCTGAGCGCGTTGCGCAGCTCGACGGTGGTCAGCGAGTCCAAACCGAGGTCCTGGAACGCCCGGTCGGCGGGGACGTCGGCGACGGTGGCGTGGCCGAGCACCGCGGCGACCTGCGCGAGCAGCAGGTCCAGCACGGCCTGCCCGCGGTCGGCTTCGGGCAGCGCGGCGAGGGTGGCCCGCAGTCCCGGTGCGTCCGGCGCGGTCGCCGGTTCGGGCCGGCCCAGCTGCCGCACCGCGGGGATCTCGGTGACGAGCGCGCGGGAGGCGGGGAACGCGGCGGTGAACCGCTCCCAGTCGATGTCGGCGACGGCGAGCGCGGTGTCCTGCTGCTCCAGCGCCCGGTGCAGCGCGGCGACCGCTCGCCGCGGCTCCATCGGGGTGAACCCGCCACGGCGCACCCGCTGCCGCACGCCGTCCGCGTCGGCGGCCATGCCCGCTTCGGCCCACGGCCCCCAGGCGAGCGAGGTCGCGGGGCGGCCGGTGGCGCGGCGGGCTTCGGCGAGCGCGTCGAGGGCGGCGTTCGCGGCCGCGTAGTTGCCCTGGCCCGCGGCGCCGAAGGTGCCCGCGGTGGAGGAGAACAGCACGAACGCGTCGGGCTCGACGTCCGCGGTGAGCTCGTCGAGGTGCTGGGCGGCGCGGACCTTCGCGCCCCAGACCTGCGCGAACCGGTCGGGGGTGAGCGAGTCGAGGACGCCGTCGGCGACGACCCCGGCGGTGTGCACCACGGTGCGCAGCGGCAGCTCGGCGGGGATCTCGGCGAGGACGGCGGCCAGCGCATCCCGGTCGGCCACGTCGCAGGCGGCGATGGTGACCCGGGCGCCGTGCCCGGCGAGTTCGGCGCGCAGCTCGGCGGCGCCGGGCGCGTCGGCGCCGCGGCGGCTGAGCAGCAGCAGGTGCCCGGCGCCCGCGGCGGCGAAGGAGCGGGCGACGTGCCCGCCGAGCCCGCCGGTGCCGCCGGTGATGAGCACGGTCCCGGCACCGATCGGCGGTGCCGCCTCCCCGGTGGCGGGTGCGGGCACCAGGCGGCGGGCGAACGTGCCCGCCGAGCGCAGCGCCAGCTGGTCCTCGGGTCCGCCGAGCGCGGCGCGGAGCCGGTCGGCGCCCGCGCCGTCGGCGGGCAGGTCGACCAGGCCACCCCAGCGGGCGGGCTGTTCCAGCGCGAGGACGCGGCCGAGCCCGGACAGCGCGGCCTGCGCCGGATCGGGGGCCGGGTCGGCGCGGCCGACCCGCACCGCACCCCGGGTCACGATCCACAGCGGAGCGTCGATGTCGGCGTCGGCGAGGGCGTGCACCGCGGCGGTGGTGAGCGGCAGTCCGCCGGGCACCTCGGGGGCGTCCGGGTGCGGTGGCGCGTCCCAGGACAGCAGCGAGACGACTCCGGCGAATCCGGCGCCGCGCTCCGGGAATCCGGCGTCCTCGGCTTCGGCGCGCAGCCGCCACGCCAGTTCGGCGCGGTCCGCGCGGTGCACCTCGACGCGCACCGCGTCCGCGCCGAGCGCGGCCAGCACGCCGGCCGTGGCGGCGGCGTCGGCGTCCTGCGCGGTGAGCACCAGCCACGGCCCGGCCGGTGCGGTGCCGTCGCCGCGGACCGGACGCCATTCGGTGCGGTAGCGCCAGCCGTCGACGGCCGTGGTCTCCCGCCGCTTGCGCCGCCACTCGGCGAGCGCGGGCACCACCGCGGCCGCGGTGTCGTCGTCCAGGTCGAGCTGCGCGCGCAGCGCCCGGGTGTCGGCGCGGTCGACGGCGGACCAGAACTCGGCGTCCACCGGGTCGGCGGCGGTCACCGGTGCGGCGGCCGGTTCGGGCCAGTAGCGCTCGTGCTGGAACGGGTAGGTGGGCAGGTCGATCCGGCGCGCGCCGGTGCCCGCGAAGCACCCGCCCCACTCCACGGGGGTGCCGGTGACGTGCAGCCGGGCCAGCGCGGTGCTGACCGCGGCCACCTCGTCGCGGTCCCGGCGCAGCAGCGGTTGCAGCACCGCCTCGGCGGGAACCACCTCCCGGGCCAGCGCGGTGAGCACCCCGTCCGGCCCGAGCTCCAGGAAGGTCCGCACGCCCGCGTCGGCGAGCCACCGGGCGCCGTCGGCGAAGCGCACCGCTTCGCGCACGTGCGCCACCCAGTGCTCGGCGTCGATCCGCGCGGGCGCGCCGGTCAGGTTGGACACGACCGGGATCGTCGGGGCGTGGTGGGTGAGGGACTCGGCGACGGCGCGGAACTCCGCGAGCATCGGCTCCATCAGCGGCGAGTGGAACGCGTGGCTCACCGGCAGCCGCGTGGTGCGGCGCCCCAGCTCGGCGAAGTGCGCGGCGACCCGCTCGGCCTCGGCGGCGGCGCCCGAGACCACGACCGACTCGGGGCCGTTGATCGCGGCCAGCGACACCTGCGCGGTCAGCAGCGGGAGGACCTCTTCTTCCGCCGCCCGCACCGAGATCATCGCGCCACCGGCGGGCAGCGCCTGCATCAACCGGCCGCGGGCGGCCACCAGCGCGCACGCGTCCGGCAGCGACAGCACCCCGGCCACGTGCGCGGCCACGATCTCGCCGACGGAGTGCCCGGTGACGTGGTCCGGCACGATCCCGCAGGACTCGACGAGCCGGTGCAGCGCCACCTCCAGCGCGAACAGCGCGGGCTGGGTGCAGTCGGTGCGGTCCAGCAGCTCCGCCTCCGGGCTGCCGGGCTCGGCGAACGCGATGTCGCGCAGCGGCCGGTCCAGCACGGCGTCGAAGTGCGCCAGCACCTCGTCGAAGGCGTCGGCGAACACCGGGAACCGCGCGTGCAGCTCGCGGCCGGTGCCCGGGCGCTGGCTGCCCTGACCGGTGAACAGGAACGCGGTGCGCCCCGCTCCGGCATCCGCGCCGCGCAGCAGGTTCGCGGCCGGTGCGCCGTCGCGCAGCGCGGTGAGGCCGCGCCGCAGCTCGTCCCGGTCGGCCGCGAGCACGGCGGCCCGCTGCTCGAACCGGCCGCGCCCGGTGGCCAGCGAGTAGGCCAGGTCCAGCGGTTCCGCACCGTCCACAACGGACAGGGCCTGGTCCGCCTGGGCGCGCAGTGCCGCCTCCCCCCGGCCGGACAGCAGCACCGGCACCACGCCGCGGCGCGGCTCGCGGGCCTCGACCTCGACGGGCGGAGCCTGTTCGAGGACGGTGTGCGCGTTGGTGCCGCTGAGCCCGAACGAGGACACCGCGGCCCGGCGCGGGCGACCGCTGTCGGGCCACGGGACCTGGTCGACGGGCAGCTCGATCGCCCCGGACGTCCAGTCCACGTGCGAGGACGGTTCGGCGACGTGCAGGGTCCGCGGGACGAGGCCGTGCCGCAGCGCCTGCACCACCTTGATCACGCCGGCGACACCGGAGGCCATCTGGGCGTGCCCGATGTTCGACTTGATCGAGCCCAGCAGCAGCGGATGCTCCCGCTCCTGGCCGTAGGTCGCCAGCAGCGCCTGCGCCTCGATCGGATCGCCGAGCGCGGTACCGGTGCCGTGCCCCTCCACCACGTCCACTTCGGACGGTGCGAGTCCCGCGTCGGCCAGCGCGGCGCGGATGACCCGCTGCTGCGCCGGGCCGTTCGGCGCGGTCAGGCCGTTGGAGGCGCCGTCCTGGTTGATCGCGGAGCCGCGCACCACGGCCAGCACCTCGTGCCCGTTGCGACGCGCGTCGGACAGCCGCTCCACCAGCACCAGCCCGATGCCCTCGGCGAGGCTCATCCCGTCGGCGTCGTCCGAGTAGGCCTTGCAGCGGCCGTCGGCGGCCATCGCCCGCTGGCGGCTGAACCCGACGAACGCGCTCGGCGTGGACATCACCGACACGCCGCCGGCCAGCGCCAGCGAGCTCTCCCCGCTGCGCAGCGACCGGCAGGCCAGGTGCAGCGCCACCAGCGAGGACGAGCAGGCGGTGTCCAGCGTGACCGCGGGGCCCTCCAGTCCGAACAGGTAGGACAACCGGCCGGACAGGATGCTGGACAGCGCACCGGTGATCAGGTGGCCTTCGGAGCCGTCGGCGGTGTGCGCCTGGTAGTCCTGGTAGCTGGCGCCGATGAACGCCCCGGTGCTGCTGCCGCGCAGCGCCGCCGGGTCGATCCCGGCCCGCTCGAACGCCTCCCACGCGGTCTCCAGCAGCAGCCGCTGCTGCGGGTCCATCGCGAGCGCTTCGCGCGGCGAGATCCCGAAGAAGCCCGCGTCGAAGTCGGCGACGTCGTGCAGGAACCCGCCCCGCGTGGAGTAGGTCTTGCCCGCCCGGTCCGGGTCCGGGTCGTAGAGCCCGTCGGCGTCCCAGCCGCGGTCGGCGGGGAACTCGGAGATCACGTCCTCGCCGCGCAGCACCAGGTCCCACAGCTGTTCCGGGGTGGCCGCACCGCCCGGGTAGCGGCAGCTCATGCCGATGATGGCGATCGGTTCGTCGTCCACCGGCCGCACCTCGGCCGGGCCGCCGGTGCCCGCGGAACCGGCGAGCTCGCCGCGCAGGAACTCCACCAGCGCCCGCGGGTTCGGGTGGTCGAAGACCATCGTGGCGGGCAGCACGAGCCCGGTGGCGGCGGCGATCCGGTTGCGCAGGTCGACGGCGGTGACCGAGTCGAAGCCGATGTCGCGGAAGGCGCGCTGCTCGTCGAGCGCGTCGGCGGAGGTGTGCCCGAGCGCGGTGGCGGCCTCGGCGCGCACCAGGTCCAGCAGCAGCCGCCGCTGCTCGGCGGCGGGAAGCGCGTGCAGCCGGGCCGCGAACTCGCCGCCCGCGCCGGTCTGCTCGGCCTGCTGCCGCCGGATCTCGCGCACGGCGGGGATCTCGTCGAACAGCGCGGTGGGCCGGGCCGCGGCGAACACCGGGTGGTAGCGCGCCCAGTCCACGTCGGCGACGGCGAGCGCGGTGTCGTCGTGGTCCAGGGCGGCGCGCAGCCCGGTCAGCGCGGTCTCCGGCGGCATGAACACGAGGCCGCTGCGGCGGATCGCCTCCGGGTCGACGCGGCCGAGCTTCTGGTCGTCGGCCCAGATCCCCCAGGACACGGAGGTGGCGGGCAGGCCGCGGGCGCGGCGGTGCTCGGCGAGCGCGGCCAGGTGGGCGTTGCCCGCGACGTAAGCGGCGTGCTGCCCGCTGCCCCACATGCCCGCTGTCGAGGAGAACAGCACGAACGCGTCGAGTTCGGCGGGCTGGTCGGGGTGGTCCGGGTCGAGCAGTTCGTCCAGCAGCCGCGCGCCGACGACCTTGGCGCGCAGCACGTCGGCGAAGGACTCGGGGGTGGCCTCGTCGACGGGCTCCAGGCCGATGAACGCGGCGGTGTGCAGCACGGTGCGCACGGTGCGGCCGTCGGCGGCGAGCCCGCACAGCAGGCCGCGCACCGAGTCCCGGTCGGCGAGGTCGCAGGGCAGCACCTCGGCGTCGGTGCCGAGCTCGGCGAGTTCGGCGACCAGCTCGGCCGCCCCGGGCGCGTCGGCGCCGCGGCGGCTGGTGAGCACCACGTGCTCGGCGCCCTGCCGCGCCAGCCAGCGCGCCAGGTGCGGGGCGAGGGTGCCGGTGCCGCCGGTGATCAGGGTGGTGCCGCGCGGCCGCCAGCTCCGGGCCGGGGCGCGGTCGCCGACGGGCGCGGGCACGATGCGGCGCGCGTGCACGCCGGAGGCGCGGATCGCGAGCTGGTCCTCCCCCGTCGTCCCGGCGAGCACCACGGCGAGCCGCTGCCCGGCGCGCTCGTCGAGCTCCGCGGGCAGGTCCACGACGCCGCCCCAGCGCTGCGGGTGCTCCAGCGCGGTGGTCCAGCCGAGGCCGTGCACCTGCGCCTGCGCGGGGCGGGTGACCTGGTCGGCGCGGCCGGTGGCGACGGCGCCGCGGGTCAGCGCCCACAGCGGGGCGTCGATCCCGGCGTCGCCGAGGGCCTGCACGAGCACGAGGCTCAGCGCGAGGCCGCGGGCGAGCTCGGGGTGCCCGGGGCAGGGCGTCTCGTCCAGCGCCAGCAGCGAGACGACGCCAGCCGCCTCGGTCTCGGCGAGCAGCGCGGCGAGGCGTTCCCGGTCGAGGTGCCCGTCGTCCAGCTCGACGCGCTGCGCGGTGGCGCCGTGCGCGGTGAGCACGGCGGCGACCTCGGCGTCGGCGGCACCGCCGGTGCCGCACACCAGCCAGGTACCGGTCAGCTCGGCGTTCCCGCCGCCGCGCAACGGGGTCCACGTGGCGCGGTACCGCCAGGAGTCCGCTGTGGACGCTTCGGCGCGGCCGCGGTGCCAGCTGGACAGCGCGGGCAGCACCGCGGCGAGCGAGTCGGCGTCCACGTCGAGCCGGTCGGTGAGCGCGGCGAGGTCCTGCTGCTCGACGTCGGCCCAGAACCCGGCTTCGGCGACGCCGACCTCACCGGCGGCGGTCCGCGGCGCGGCGGACAGCGCCCACAGGTGTTCGTGCTGGAACGCGTAGGTGGGCAGCTCGACGCGGCGCGCCCCGCCGAGCAGCGGGGTGAAGTCGACCTCGACGCCGCGGGCCAGCAGCTCGCCTGCGGAGAGCAGGAACCGGTCCAGGCCGCCGTGGTCGCGGCGCAGCGTGCCGCCGGTGATCACGTCGGTCGCGGCCTGCTCGGCGGTCTCCTGCACGGCGGCGGTGAGCACCGGGTGCGGGCTGATCTCGACGAACACGCCGTGGCCCTGCTCGGCGAGGGCGCGCACGGCGGGTTCGAAGCCGACGGTGCCGCGCAGGTTCCGATACCAGTACGCCGCGTCCATCCCGGTGGTGTCCAGCCAGTCCCCGGTGACGGTGGAGAAGAACGGGACCTCGGCGGCGGCGGGGCGGATCGGGGCGAGCACGTCGAGCAGTTCCGCTTCGAGGGCTTCGACGTGCGCGGAGTGCGAG
Organism: Saccharopolyspora sp. 7B; assembly: GCF_020177435.1. Lineage (NCBI taxonomy): Bacteria > Bacillati > Actinomycetota > Actinomycetes > Pseudonocardiales > Pseudonocardiaceae > Saccharopolyspora > Saccharopolyspora sp. 7B. Next base: position 55,711 of record NZ_JAIUKC010000050.1, read on the forward strand.
GCGTAGTCGACGGCCACCCGGCGGGCCCGCACCTCCTCGGCGGTGAGGCGTTCGTGCAGCGCGTCGAGCGCGTCCGGGTCGCCGGAGACGACGGTGGAGCCCGGCCCGTTGATCGCGGCGATGGACACCCCATCGACGATCCGCTCCCGCACCTGGTCGGCGCCGAGCGCGACGGACAGCATGCCGCCCGCCCCGGCGAGCCCGGCGGCGATGGCGCGGCTGCGCAGCGCGACCACCCGCGCCGCGTCGTCCAGGTCGAGCGCCCCGGAGACGCAGGCGGCGGCGATCTCGCCCTGGGAGTGCCCGAGCACCGCGTCCGGCCGCACCCCGTGGTGCCGCCACAGCGCGGCGAGCGACACCATCACGGCGAACGACGCGGGCTGCACCACGTCCACCCGGTCCAGCGACGGCGCGTCGGGTGCCGCGCGCAGCACGTCGAGCAGCGACCAGTCCACGTGCGGGGCGAGCGCGGCGGCGCAGTCGGCGATCCGCGCGGCGAACACGGGCGATTCGTCGAGCAGCCGGGCGCCCATCCCGGCCCACTGCGAGCCCTGCCCGGGGAACACGAACACGGTGCGCCCGGCGGCGGTGGCGGTGCCCTGCACGAGCCCGGTGGCGGGGCGGCCGGCGGCGAACTCGGCGAGCGCGGCCCGCAGCGCGGCGGAGTCGTCGCCGACGAGGACGGCGCGGTGCTCGAACCGGGCGCGGGTGCCGAGCAGCGAGTGCGCGACATCGGCGGCCGGGTGCTCGATCGCGGCGAGCCGGGCGGCCTGGGCGCGCAGCGCCGGTTCGGTGCGGGCGGACAGCACCCACGGCACCGGCCCGGCGGGCGCCTGCTCGGTCGCGGGTTCGGGTTCGGGTTCGTGCTCCAGGACCGCGTGCGCGTTGGTGCCGCTGATCCCGAAGGAGGACACGGCGGCGCGGCGCGGCCCGCCGGTCTCCGGCCAGCCGGTGTTCTCGTGCAGCAGTTCCACGCCGCCCGCGGTCCAATCGACGTGCGTGGACGGCCGGTCGGCGTGCAGGGTGCGCGGCAGCAGGCCGTGCCGCATCGCCAGCACCACCTTGATCACGCCGACGACGCCCGCCGCGGACTGGGCGTGCCCGAGGTTGGACTTGGCGGAGCCGAGCAGCAGCGGCGCGTCCGGATCGCGGTCGTGGCCGTAGGTCCGTTGCAGCGCTTGGGCTTCGATGGGGTCGCCGAGGGCGGTGCCGGTGCCGTGCGCCTCCACCGCCTGCACGTCCGATGTGGACAGTCCGGCGTTGGCGAGGGCCTGCCGGATGACGCGCTGCTGCGCGGGCCCGTTGGGTGCGCTGAGCCCGTTGGAGGCGCCGTCCTGGTTGACGGCGCTGCCGCGCACCACGGCCAGCACCGGGTGCCCCCGGCGCCGCGCGTCGGAGAGCCGTTCGACCAGCAGCACGCCGACGCCTTCGGACAGCGCCATGCCGTCGGCCCCGTCGCCGAACGCCTTGCAGCGCCCGTCGCGGGCCAGCGCGCGCTGGCGGCTGAACGCGACGAACGCGGCCGGGTCGGCCATCACGGTGGCTCCGCCGGCCAGCGCCAGGTCGCTCTCCCCGGTGCGCAGCGACTGGCAGGCCAGGTGCAGCGCGACCAGCGAGGACGAGCAGGCGGTGTCCACGGTGACGGCGGGGCCTTCCAGCCCGAACAGGTAGGACAGCCGGCCGGACAGCACGCTGGGGCTGGTGCCGGTGACGGCGTGGCCTTCGGAACCGTCGGCGGAGCCGCTGCCGTAGTCCTGGAAGCTGGAGCCGATGTAGGTGCCGGTGCGGCTGCCGCGCAGCGCCCCGGGGTCGATGCCCGCGCGCTCGAAGGATTCCCACGCGGTCTCCAGCAGCAGCCGCTGCTGCGGGTCCATCGCGAGGGCTTCGCGCGGGGAGATGCCGAAGAACGCCGGGTCGAATTCGCCCGCGTCGTGCAGGAATCCGCCCTGCGTGGCGTAGGTGGTTCCGGCGCGATCGGGGTCGGGGTCGTAGAGCCGGTCGGCGTCCCAGCCGCGATCGGTGGGGAACTCGGTGATGGCGTCGGCCCCGTCGGTGAGCAGCTCCCAGAACCGCTCGGGCGTGTCGGCGCCGCCGGGGAAGCGGCAGGCCATGCCGATGATGGCGATCGGCTCGCCGGTGTCGCCGGCCGCCGCCGCGGTCGTGGTGCTCGCCCCGGCGCCGACCAGTTCGGCGCGCAGGTGCTCGGCGAGCGCCGCCGCGTTCGGGTGGTCGAAGGCGAGGGTGCTGGGCAGCGCGAGCCCGGTGGCGGCGGCGAGCCGGGTGCGTAGTTCGACGGCGGTGAGCGAGTCGAAGCCGAGTTCGCGGAACGCGCGGCGCTGCGGGACCGCCCCGGCGCCGGAGTGGCCGAGCACGGCGGCGGATTCGGCGCGCACCAGTTCCAGCAGCAGGTCCCGCTGGGCGTCCGGGTCGAGCCCGCGCAGCCGCGCGGCCAGCTCCCCGTCCGGCTCGGCCTGCTCGGTGCCCGCCCGCCCGAGCGCGCGGACCTCGGGCAGCTCGGACAGCAGCGGGCTGGGCCGGGCCGCCGTGAAGATCGGGTGGTAGCGCGCCCAGTCCACGTCGGCGACGGTGGCGGTGGTGTCGTCGTGGGCGAGGGCGCGGTGCACCTCGGCGACGGCGGTGTCCGGGTCGAGCGCGCCGAGGCCGCTGCGGCGCAGCTGGTCGGCGACGGCCTCGTCGGTGGCCATGCCCGCCTCGGCCCACGGCCCGAAGGCGAGCGCGGTGGCGGGCAGGCCGCGGGCGCGGCGGTCCTCGGCGAGCGCGTCGAGCTGGGCGTTCGCCGCCGCGTAGGCGCTCTGCCCGCCGCTGCCCCAGGTGCCGGCGATGGACGACAGCAGCAGGAAGAAGTCGAGCTCGCGGTCGCCGAGCAGGGCGTCCAGGTGCACGGCCCCGGCGATCTTCGCGGCGGCGACGGCCGCGAACTCGGCGGGCGCGGTGTCCTGCAGCGGGGTGGCCTGCCCGGTTCCGGCGGCGTGCACCACTCCGGTGAGCTCGGGAAGCTCGGCGAGCAGCGCGGCGAGGGCGTCCCGGTCGGTCACGTCGCAGGCCGCGATCCGCACCTCGGCGCCGAGCCCGCGCAGGTCGTCGGCGAGTTCGGCGGCGCCGGGCGCGTCGGGTCCGCGGCGTCCGGTGAGGACCAGCCGTTCCGCGCCGGCTTCGGCCAGCGAGCGGGCGATGCGGGCGCCGAGCGCGCCGGTGCCGCCGGTGATGAGCACGGTGCCGCGCGTCGTGAACCCGGTGGCCGCGGCGGAGATCGGGTGGTGCAGCAGCCTGCGCCCGGCGAGGCCGGTGGCGCGCACCGCGACCTGGTCCTCGCCGTCGAGTCCGCCGAGCACGCGGGCGAGCCGGGCACCGGCCTGCCGGTCCGGGTCGGCGGGCAGGTCGACGAGCCCGCCCCAGCGCTGCGGGTGCTCCAGCGCGACGACGCGGCCGAGCCCCCAGGTGGCGGCCTGAACCGGGCTCGCGATCGGGTCGTCGACGCCGGTGGACACCGCACGCGACGTGATCATCCACAGTGGAGCCTCGTACCCGGCGTCGCCGAGGGCCTGCGCGAGCGCGGCGTTGAGCACCAGCCCGGTGCTCAGCGCCGGGTGCACCGGGTGCGGGCGTTCGTCGGCGGCCAGCACCGACACGACGCCGGTGCGCGACGGCTCGCCGAGGAGTTCGGCGATGGTCTCCCGGTCGGCACCGGGCTCCAGCAGCAGTTCGTCGACGTCCGCGCCGTGCGCGCGCAGCGCGGCCGCGACCGGACCCGTACCGGTAGCCCCGGTGCCGACGAGCAGCCAGGTCCCGGTGAGCACCGCCGGGGCGGGCGTGCTCAGCGGGTGCCAGTCCACCCGGTAGCGCCAGGAGTCCAGCAGTTCCCGCTCGTGCCTGCGCTGCCGCCAGGACGCGAGCGCGGGCAGCAGCGCGTACAGCGCGGCGTGCTGCGAGTCGGCGAGGCCCAGCAGGTCGGCGAGCTCCTCGCCCGCGCCGCGGTCCACCGCCGTCCACAGCCGCTCGTCGGCCGGGTCCGTGGCGGGGACCGCGGCGGTGGTCTCCGGCCAGTACCGCTCGCGCTGGAACGCGTAGGTGGGCAGGGCGACGCGGCGCGCGCCGGGGTGCGCGGCGGCCAGGTCGACCGGGGTGCCGCGGACGTGCAGCCGGGCCAGCGCGGTGGTCACCGACAGGTCCTCGCCGCGGTCGGCACGCAGCGCGGGCACGAACTCGGCGTCGTCGCCGAGCACGTCCTGCGCCATCGCGGACAGCACCCCGTCCGGGCCCAGTTCCAGGTAGGTGCGGGTGCCCGCGTCGGCGGCGGTGCGGACCGCGTCGGCGAACCGGACGGTGGCGCGGGCGTGCCGCACCCAGTGCTCGGGGGTGCGCACCTCGTCCCCGGCGAGCTCGCCGGTGACGCCGGAGATCAGCGGGATCCGCGCGGCCCGGTAGTCGAGTCCTTCGGCGACCTGCCGGAATTCGTCGAGCATCGGGTCGACCAGCGGCGAGTGGAACGCGTGGCTGACGCTGAGCCGCTTGGTGCCGCGGTCGGCGAACCGCTCGGCGAGCGCCACCGCTTCGGCCTCGTCGCCGGAGATGACCACGGAGGCCGGGCCGTTCACGGCGGCGATCGCGATCCGCTCGGTGAGCAGCGGCGCCACCTCGTCCTCGGTGGCGCGCAACGAGATCATCGCGCCGCCGGGCGGCAGCGCCGCCATCAGGCGGGCGCGGGCGGCGACCAGGGCGCACGCGTCGGGCAGCGACAGCACCCCGGCGACGTGGGCGGCGGCGAGCTCGCCGACGGAGTGCCCGGCGAGCCGGTCGGGCACCGCGCCGCGGGCCTCGACGAGCCGGTACAGCGCCACTTCGAGGGCGAACAGCGCGGGCTGGGCGTAGCCGGTGTCGTCCAGGTCGGCGGTGTCGTCCAGGTCGGCGGCGCGGGCCAGCAGCAGCTCGCGCACCGCGGGGTCGAAGTGCCCGAGCACCTCGTCGAGCGCGGTGGCGAACTCGGGGTACCGCCCGTGCAGTTCGGCGCCCATCCCGGCGCGCTGGCTGCCCTGGCCGGTGAACAGCGCGGTGAGCCCGCCCGGCTCCCCGGCCTCCCCGGTCACGATCCCGGGGTCGGGGCGGTCGGCGGCGAGGGCGCGCAGCGAGTCGAGCAGCGCATCCCGGCCGGTGCCGAGCACGACGGCGCGCTGCGGGAACGCGGTGCGGGTGGTGGCCAGCGAGCGCGCGACGTCGGCGGGCCGGTGGCCGGGGTGCTCGTCGAGGAAGGTGACGAGCCGGGCGGCCTGGGAGCGCAGCGCGGCGCGGGTCTTGCCGGACAGCGGCCAGGCCACCGGCACCTCGGTCCCGTCCGCGAGTTCCGGGGTGCCCGCGACTTCCGGGGCGCCGTCGGGTTCCGGAGCGACCCCGGGTCCCGAAGCGGCCCCGGGTTCCGGGTCGGCCGCGGGCTCGGGCCGTTCCAGCACGAGGTGCGCGTTGGTGCCGCTGATGCCGAACGCGGACACGGCGGCGCGGCGGGGCCGCCCGGTCTCCGGCCAGGGGACGTCGGCGGTGAGCAGTTCCACCGCGCCGTCCGCCCAGTCCACGTGGGTGGAAGGCGTCTCGGCGTGCAGGGTGCGGGGCAGCACGCCGTGCCGCATCGCCTGCACCACCTTGATGACGCCCGCGACCCCGGCGGCGGCCTGGGTGTGCCCGAGGTTCGACTTGATCGACCCGAGCCGCAGCGGCTCCGCGCGGTCCTGCCCGTAGGTGGCCAGCAGCGCCTGCGCTTCGATCGGGTCGCCGAGCGAGGTGCCGGTGCCGTGCGCCTCGACGAGATCGATGTCCGACGTGGACAGATCGGCCGCGGCGAGGGCCTGCCGGATCACCCGCTGCTGCGCGGGCCCGTTCGGTGCGGTGAGCCCGTTCGAGGCCCCGTCCTGGTTGACGGCGCTGCCGCGCACCACCGCGAGCACCTCGTGCCCGTGGCGCCGCGCGTCGGAGAGCCGCTCCAGCACGACGATGCCGACGCCCTCCGCCCAGCCGACCCCGTCCGCGTCGGCGGAGAACGCCTTGCACCGCCCGTCCGGGGACAGTCCGCGCTGCCGGGAGAACTCGATCAGCGCCGCCGGGGTGGACATCATCGTCACGCCGCCCGCGAGCGCCAGCGAGCACTCCCCCGCCCGCAGCGCCTGCATCGCCCAGTGCATCGCCACCAGGGAGGACGAGCAGGCGGTGTCCACGGTGACCGCCGGTCCTTCCAGGCCCAGCGCGTAGGACACCCGCCCGGAGGCGACGCTCGGCGAGGTTCCGCTGCCCTGGTGCCCTTCGAAGTCGCCGCCGGCGAGCACCGCGCCGTAGTCGTTGTACATCACCCCGGCGAACACACCGGTCCGGCTGCCGCGCAGCGCGGCCGGGTCGATCCCGGCCTGCTCGATCGCGGACCAGGAGGTCTCCAGCAGCAGCCGCTGCTGCGGGTCGGTGGAGATCGCCTCGCGCGGGCTCATCCCGAAGAAGCCCGGGTCGAATTCGGCCGCGTCGTGCAGGAACCCGCCGGAGCGGGCGTAGGAGGTACCGGTGCGGTCCGGGTCCGGGTCGTAGAGCGCGTCGAGGTCCCAGCCGCGGTCCACCGGGAGCCCGCTGATCGCGTCGGTGCCCTCGGACACCAGCCGCCACAGCTCGTCCGGCGAGGTCACCCCGCCCGGGTAGCGGCAGGCCATGCCGACGATCGCGATGGGATCGCCGGACACCGCGACCGCGTCGGCCTCCCCGGTGGCGGCGTCGTCCTCGCCGAGCAGTTCGGTGCGCACGTGCGCGGCCAGCGCCCGCGCCGTCGGGTGGTCGAACACGGCGGTCGCCGAGGTGCGCAGCCCGGTGGCGGTGGCCAGCCGGTTGCGCAGCTCCACGGCGGTCAGCGAGTCGAACCCGAGTTCCTGGAACGCGCGGTCCGGGTCCACATCGGACACCGCGGTGTGCCCGAGCACGGCGGCGACCTGGGTGCGCACCAGCTCCAGCACCGCCGCGGCGCGGTCGGCCGCCCCCAGCGCGCCGAGCCGCCGCGCGAGCCCGGCCGACGCGGCGGAGCCGGTGGCAGCCCGCCGGGCCGGGGTGCGGATCAGGCCGCGCAGGAAGGCGGGGACCTCGCCGCGGGAACGCAGCACCGCGAGGTCCAGCCGCACCGGGGCGAGCACCGCTTCCCCGGTGGCGGTGGCCGCGTCGAACAGCGCGATCCCCTGCGCGGGTTCCAGCGGCGGGGTGCCGGTGGCGGTGAGCCGGCGCAGCTCGGCCTCGGCCAGCTCCCCGGTCATGCCCCCGGTGGACGCCCACGGGCCCCAGGCCAGCGAGACCGCCGGGAGCCCGGCGGCGCGGCGGTGCGCGGCGAGCGCGTCCAGGTAGGCGTTGGCGGCCGAGTAGTTCGCCTGCCCCGCGGCGCCGACGACGCCGGCCAGCGAGGAGAAGGTGGTGAACTCGGCGAGCGGGTGGTCCCGGGTCAGCTCGTGCAGGTTCCAGGCGGCGTCGACCTTCGGCCGCAGCACGGCCGCGAGCCGTTCCGGGGTGAGCGCGTCGAGCAACGCGTCGTCGAGGACTCCGGCGGCGTGCAGCACCGAGGTCAGCGGGTGCGCGGCGGGGATCTCGGCCAGCAGCGCGGCGAGGGCGTCCCGGTCGGCGGCGTCGCAGGCGGCGACGCGCACCTGGGCGCCGTGCTCGGCGAGGTCGGCGACGAGCCGGTCCACGCCCTCGGCGTCCGGGCCGCGGCGGCTGGTCAGCAGCACGTGCCGCACGCCGTGCTCGGCGACGAGGTGGCGGGCGAACAGGGCGCCGAGCCCGCCGGTGCCGCCGGTGATGAGCACGGTGCCGTCCGGGTCGCGTTCCGGTGCGGCGTCGGCGGAGATCGGCGCGCGGGCCAGCCGCGCCGCGTGCAGCCGTCCGTCCACGATGGACAGCTGGGGTTCGTCGGCGAGCGCGAGCGCCGCGGGCAGCTGCGCCGCGGCGGCGGTGTCGAGGTCGACCAGCCCGAACCGGCCGGGGTGTTCGGCCTGCGCAGTGCGGACCAGGCCCCACACCGCGGCGGCGGCCAGGTCGGCGCCGTCGCGGGCGCCGCGGGTGACGACCACCAGCCGGGCCGCGACGTCGGCGTCGAGCACCCGCTGGGCCTGTTCGAGCACGCGGGCGGTGCACGCGTGCACCTGCTCGGGTGCCGCCGCGGGCGAGCGCACCGGCAGCACGACGACCTCGGTGTCCGCGGGCACCGCGTCCAGGTCGGCGACCTCCACCGCACCGGACGGGAGTGCGTCCCAGGGCACCTCGCCGACGGGCGGGAGCACCGCCACCGAGCCCGGATCGGCGGTGGCCGCGATCGGCGTCCAGTCCAGCCGGAACAGCGCGTCCCGGGCGGCGGCGGGCCTGCGGGCTCCGAGCGGGCGCAGCACCAGCGATTCCACCTCGGCCACCGGTTCCCCGGCCGGGTCGGCCACCGACACCGCGACCGCGTCCGGCCCGGCGGGTGCCAGCCGCACCCGGGCCGCGGTCGCGCCGGTGGCGTGCAGGGTGACGCCCTCCCAGGCGAACGGCAGCGCCGGTTCCGCGGCGTCACCGGCCCCGGCGGCGGCGTGCAGCGCGGCGTCCAGCAGCGCCGGGTGCACCCCGAACGCCTCGGCTTCGGCGGCGGCCACGGGCAGCTCCACCTCGGCGAACACCTCGTCGCCGCGCCGCCAGGCCGCGCGCAGGCCGCGGAAGGCGGGACCGTAGTCCAATCCGGCCGCGGCGAACCGCTCGTAGAGCCCGTCGAGGTCCACGGGTCGCGACCCGGCGGGCGGCCACTCCGGGCCGAAGTCCGCCGGGGTGCCGCGCGCGGTGTCGAGCACGCCGGTGGCGTGCCGCGTCCACGGCTGCTCCTCGGCGCCGTCGGGGCGGGAGTAGAGGCTCAGCTCCCGGCTCCCGGTGTCGTCGGGCCCGCCGAGCCACACCTGCACCTGCACCGCGCCCTGCTCGGGCAGCACCAGCGGCGCGGCCAGCGTCAGCTCCCGCACCCGGTCGCAGCCCGCTTCGTCCCCGGCGCGCAGCGCCAGCTCGACGAACGCGGTGCCGGGCAGCAGGATCTCGCCGCCGACCGCGTGCTCGGCCAGCCACGGGTGCGAGCGCACCGACAACCTGCCGGTGAGCAGCACCCCGTCCGAGTTCGCCAGCGATACCGCCGCCGCCAGCAGCGGGTGGTGCGCGGCGCCGAGCCCGGCCGCGCGCACGTCACCGTCGCCGGTGCTCCTCGGCCAGAACCGGCGGCGCTGGAACGGGTAGCCGGGCAGCGCGACGCGGTGGGCGCCGGTGCCGGCGAAGAACTCGGGCCAGTCCGGGGAGACGCCGTGCGCGTGCAGCGCGGCGAGCGCCTGCGCGACGGCGGTGGTCTCGGACCGGTCACCGCGCAGCAGCGGGACCACCAGCGCCTCGTGGTCGAGGTTCGCCGGGACGAGCGCGCTGAGCACCGCGTCCGGGCCGAGTTCGGCGAAGGTCCGCACCCCGAGTTCGCCGAGGCGGCGGACGGCGGCGCCGAACCGCACCGGGCGGCGCGCGTGCTCCACCCAGTGGTCGGGGGAGGCGAGGTCGCGGGCGGTCGCGGAGTCGCCGGTGGCGGTGGACACCAGCGGCAGCAGCGGTTCGCGCGGGGAGAGCCCGGCGACGACGGCGCGGAACTCGTCGAGCATCGGCTCCACCAGCGGCGAGTGGAACGCGTGGCTCACCGGCAACCGCGTGGTGCGGCGCCCCAGCTCGGCGAAGTGCGCGGCGATCGCCTCGGCTTCGGCGGCGTCCCCGGAGACGACCACCGACTCGGGCCCGTTGATCGCGGCCAGCGACACCCGTCCGGTGAGCAGCGGGAGCACTTCGTCCTCGGTGGCCCGCACCGAGATCATCGCGCCACCGGCGGGCAGCGCCTGCATCAACCGGCCCCGCGCGCACACCAGCGCGGCCGCGTCGTCGAGCGTGAACACGCCCGCCACGTGCGCGGCGGCGATCTCGCCGACGGAGTGCCCGGCGAGGTGGTCGGGCCGCAGCCCCCACGACTCGGCGAGCCGGTGCAGCGCCACTTCGACGGCGAACAGCGCGGGCTGGGCGTAGCCGGTCTCGTCCAGCAGCGCGGCATCGGGGCTGTCGGGTTCGGCGAACAGCACCTCCCGCAGCGGCCGGTCCAGGTGCCGGTCGAGGGCGGTCACCACCTCGTCGAAGGCGGTGGCGAACGCCGGGAACCGCGCGTGCAGTTCGCGGCCCGCGCCGAGCCGCTGCCCGCCCTGCCCGGTGAACAGGAACGCCGTCTTCCCCGCGGCGCGGGAGGATCCGCGCACGAGCGCCGGGGCGTCCTCGTCGGCGGCGAGCGCGCGCAGGCCCGCGCGCAGCTCCGCCTCGTCGGTCGCGGTGAGCACCCCGCGGTGCTCCAGCCCGCCGCGGGCGGCGGTGGTGAAGCCGACGTCCAGCGGCCGCGGTCCATCGGTGTCCACGGTGGACAGCAGACGGGCGGCCTGCTCGCGCAGTGCCGCCGCCGTCTTCGCCGACAGCAGCACCGGGATCGTCCCGGGTTCCACCGGCTCGGCCGCGGGTTCCGGTTCGGGTGCCTGCTCGACGATGGTGTGCGCGTTGGTGCCGCTGATGCCGAACGAGGACACGCCCGCGCGGCGCGGCCGGTCGGCGACCGGCCAGGGTTCGGCGCCGGTGAGCAGCCGCACCTGCCCGGAGTTCCAGTCGACGTGCGTGGACGGCTCGTCCACGTGCAGGGTCCGCGGCAGCAGGCCGTGCCGCATCGCCTGCACCACCTTGATGACCCCGGCGACCCCGGCCGCGGCCTGGGTGTGCCCGAGGTTCGACTTGATCGAACCCAGCAGCAACGGGTGCTCCCGGTCCTGCCCGTAGGTCGCCAGCAGCGCCTGCGCCTCGACCGGGTCGCCGAGCGCGGTACCGGTGCCGTGCGCCTCCACGACGTCCACTTCGGACGGAGACAGCCGCGCGTTCACCAGCGCCTGCTGGATGACGCGCTGCTGCGAGGGCCCGTTCGGCGCGGTCAGCCCGTTGGACGCGCCGTCCTGGTTCACCGCGCTCCCGCGCACCACCGCGAGCACGTCGTGCCCGTTGCGCCGCGCGTCGGAGAGCCGCTCCAGCACCAGCACGCCGACGCCCTCGCCCCAGCCGGTCCCGTCCGCCGCATCGGCGAAGGAGCGGCAGCGGCCGTCCGCGGACAGCCCGCCCTGCCGGGAGAACTCCAGGAACGTCGCCGGTCCGGACATCACGGTGACCCCGCCCGCCAGCGCCAGCGAGCACTCCCCCGCGCGCAGCGAGTGCGCCGCCAGGTGCAGCGCCACCAGCGAGGACGAGCAGGCGGTGTCCACCGTGACGGCCGGCCCCACCGCGCCGAAGGTGTAGGCGAGCCTGCCGGAGAGCACGCTGCCGCTGTTGCCGGTCAGCCGGAAACCGTCCACGTCGTCGGCCGCGCCGACCCGGTAGTCCTGCGCCATCGCACCCATGAACACGCCGGTGCGGCTGCCCCGCACCGCCGCCGGGTCGACGCCCGCGTGCTCGAACGCCTCCCAGGTGGCTTCCAGCAGCACCCGCTGCTGCGGGTCCATCGCCAACGCCTCGCGCGGGGAGATGCCGAAGAAGTCCGCGTCGAATTCGGCCGCGTCGTGCAGGAATCCGCCGGAGCGGGTGGCCGTGTCGGCGTCGGCGAGGTCCCAGCCCCGGTCGGCGGGGAACCCGGTGATGCCGTCGCGGCCCTCGGCGACCAGCCGCCACAGGTCCTCGGGGCCGGTCACGTCGCCGGGGTAGCGGCAGCTCATGCCGACGATGGCGATGGGCTCGCGGGCCGCGTCCTCCAGCTCCTGCACGCGCGCCCGGGACCGCTTCAGGTCCGCGCTCGCGCGCTTCAGGTAGTCCCGGAGCTTCTGCTCGTTGTCCATCTCCACCCCACCTGCGTCGACCGGACGGAGCTCAGTCTCACCAGCACCCGCCCGTGAATTCCCCAGTCCTGGAAGGGCGAACGGCCACCGTCCGCCCGGAGGGCATCACCAGCTGGACGCGGAGATCACCTCGGCGTAGTCGCGCTCGCGGGAGGCCTGCCGCAGGTCGGCCTCGACCATCATCGTCATCAGCTCGGTGAAGTCGACGCTCGGTTCCCAGTCCAGTTCCCGGCGCGCCCGCCCGGAATCGGCGCACAGCGTCTCGACCTCGGCGGGGCGCACCAGCGTCGGGTCGATCTCGACGTGGTCCTCCCAGTGCAGTCCCGCCGCGTCGAACGCGATGCGCACCGCGTCCCGCACCGAGTGCATCCGGCCGGTACCGACCACGTAGTCGGAGGGCTCGTCCTGCTGGAGCATCAGGTGCATCGCGCGCACGTAATCCCCGGCGAAACCCCAGTCCCGCACCGCGTCCAGGTTGCCGAGGTAGAGCTTGTCCTGCAGGCCGAGTTTGATCTGCGCGACGGCCAGCGAGATCTTGCGGGTGACGAATTCCGCGCCGCGGCGCGGGGATTCGTGGTTGAACAGGATGCCGGACACGCCCCACACACCGTAGGACTCGCGGTAGTTCTGCGTGATGTAGTGCCCATAGGTCTTGGCGACGCCGTACGGGCTGCGCGGGTGGAAGGTGGTGCGCTCGCTCTGCGGCGTCTCGGCGACCTTGCCGAACATCTCCGAGGACGACGCCTGGTAGAACCGGATGCGTTCCCCGCCGGAACCGCCGGAACCATGCAGGCCGCTGACGATGCGGATCGCCTCCAGCATCCGCAGCACGCCCATCCCGTTCACCTCGGTGACGAGTTCCGCCTGCTGCCAGGACATCGGCACGAACGAGATGGCGCCCAGGTTGTAGACCTCGTGCGGCTGCACCAGGTCCACCGCCGAGACCAGGCTGCCCTGGTCCATCAGATCACCGTCCACGAAGGACAGATCGGTGGCCAGCCTGCTCAGCCGGGACTTGCGCGGGTTCGCCTGCCCCCGGATCAGGCCCCACACCTGGTACCCCTGCGCGAGCAGGTGCTCGGCCAGGTAGGAACCGTCCTGCCCGGTGATCCCGGTGATCAGCGCTCGCCTGGACATGTGCTTCCCCTTCCACCACCTGATGCCGACAGCGCCCGTGCCGACCGCGTGGGCGGCACGGGAACGCGCGCGGTGGCGCACCGGGCACCGGCAGAGGTCGGATCGGCGCCTGCCGGGAGCCCCCGGATCGGGCCGGATCCGACGCTGGCAGCCGATCGTCGGCGGTGTCAAAGGAAAGCGGCACACCCTAGGGATTCGCCGAGTTCTCGGTCGTGGCGCGGAATCCGGACTAGGGGTTCTCCGCACCGCGCGGTGCTGTACTGGCCGCGCGGGCGCCGCCCGCCGCGGAGGTCCAGCGCTCGGAGGAGGAGCCGTGACCGATCTCGACCCCGGCAAGTGGCTGCGCCGCTACCACCCCGCACCGGCCGCACCGGTCCGGCTGGCGTGCTTCCCGCACGCGGGCGGCTCGGCCAGCTTCTACCGGCCGGTCTCGGCCGCCCACTCCCCCGGCGCCGACGTCGTCGTGCTGCAGTACCCGGGCAGGCAGGACCGGCACCGCGAACCGCTGCTCGGCGGCATCGACGAGTACGCGGAGGCGATCACGGCGGTGCTGGCGGCGGAACCGGAGCTGCCGACGGTGTTCTTCGGGCACAGCATGGGCGCGCTGCTCGGCTTCGAGGTGGCGCACCGGCTGGAGCGCGGCGCGGGCCGGCCGCCGCGGTCGCTGGTCGTCTCGGGGCGCCGCGCCCCGGGCACGGTGCGGGACGAGCGGGTGCACCTGCTCGACGACGAGGGCCTGCTGGCGGACGTGCGCGCGTTGAACGGGGCGGAGTCGGCGCTGGACGACGAGGACGTGGTGCGCATGTCGCTGCCCGCGATCCGCAACGACTACCGCGCGGTGGAGACCTACCCGCCGCGGCCGGACCGGGTGGTGTCCTGCCCGATCTCGGTGCTCATCGGCGACGACGACCCGAAGTCCACGGTAGACGAATCGTTGCGCTGGAAGGAGCACACCTCCGGCGCGTTCCGGCTGCGCGGCTTCCGCGGCGGCCACTTCTACCTCGTCGAGCACGCAGCCCAGGTCAACGCAGAACTCGCAGCGGAACTCACCCTGCGAATCCCACCAGGCGAGTGACCCGCCCGACGTGCCCGGACGAACCCGCCACTCGCCGGACCGCAGATCCACGCTCTCACCCGCGTCCACGCCGTTGTCCTGTCAGCGGCGAAGCCGCTGAGCGGCGACCACCTGAGGCACCGGCACCGCCGCGGGTTCTCAGCGGGATTCTCGCGAGGACGGCGTTGTCGCCCGTGGCGGAGCCACCGGTGACAACGATCCCGCAGCGAGAATCCCGCTGAGGTTCCGCCACCCGCGCAAGAGGACCAGGAGGAATCAGGCCGGGTCCAGGGAGTCGGCCAGGTCGGCCAGTCCTGCTCTGCCGGTGACGCCGAGCTTGCGGTAGACCTTGGTGAGGTGCTTCTCGACGGCCCGGGAGCTCACCCCCAGCTCGGTGGCCACCTGCTGGTTGCCGAGCCCGCCCGCCACCAGCCGCGCGATGCGCAGTTCGGCGCGGGTCAGTTCCGCCTGCGCCCCACCGCCTTCGGCCGCGATCTCCTCGGCGGCGCGCAGCCGCGGGACCCCGCAGGCGGCGGCGAGCTCGTCGCCCTCGTTCAACCGGGCGGCGGCCTCCGCCCGGTCGGAGCACAGCAGCCTGCGCCCCAGCATCAGGTGCGCCTTGGCGAGTTCCACCGTGCCGGCCGGACCGCGGCCGTCGAGCGCTTCGACGGCCCGGCGCAGCAGCTCCACGCCCGGCTCCCCCTCGGTGATCGCGCCCCACACGCGCAGCGCGCGACCGACCCCGCTGGGCGCGCCCCAGGCCACCGCCCGCCGGTACTCCTCGGCGATCAGCTCGGCGGCCGGGCCGGGCCGCTGCACGCGGTGGTACAGCAGCGCCGCCCAGCCGCGCCACGGCAGCAGGCACGGGTTGGACCAGCCGAGCCGGTCCCGCTCCCGCCCGCACTCCAGCAGGTGTTCGAGCCCGCCGACGGTGTCGCGCACGCTGACGGCGAGCGCGGCGTCGCGCAGCTCCCGCACCCACGGCTGCACCGCGTGGTCCCACTCGTGGTGGCGCCCCAGCGCCCGCGCCGCGGAACCGGTGTCGGCCGAGTCGAGCACGGCGACGGACAGCACCTCGAAGCACCGCTCCACCACCGGGATCAGCCCCGGGTCGCAACGGCGCAGCGCGCTCTCCGCCAGCGCCACCGCCTCCGGGTAGCGGCAGGAGCGGACCACGGTGAACGCCCGTTCGGCGTCGACGATGAGGCGTTCCGCGGCGCGGTCGCCGCGCGCGCCGAGCGCCGCGGTCACCTCCGCCAGCCACTGCTCCGCGGCCCGCACCTCGTCGCAGGCCGCGAGGGTCCGCGCCGCCAGCGCCACCGCGCCGAACGCGGCGCCCGGCCCGTGCTCCCCGGCGACGGCCCGCTTCGCCCACGGCAGCACCGATTCGGCGTCGCCGCCGGTGAGCGTCGCCGAGTACAGCAGCACCGAGATCCGCTCCGGGTCGACGTGCTCGCCGGGGACGAGGGAGTCGAACAGCTCGCGGGTGTCGGCGCACCAGGCGGGATCGCCGAGCCGGGCGAGGCGGATGCGGGTGTCGATGGCCCGCAGCACGGCCGGATCCAGCTCCTCCCGCGCGCGGAAGTCGTCCAGTTCGGCGAGCAGCGACAGCGGTGCCACCGCCAGCAGCATCGGCGGCACGTCGGCGAGCGCCTCGGCGCGCCGCCGGTCCGAGTCGAACTTGGGCAGCGCCTGCGACAGGTGCCGCATCGAGGCGACCGGTGCCCCGGAGCGCTCCGCCTCGGCGAGGTCGGCGAGCAGCACGGACCGCTCGGTGCCCGCGGTGGGGCAGGCCAGCAGCGCGCGGCGCAGGCAGCGGATGGCGGTGGCCACGTCGCCGCGGTCCAGGGCCCGCCGGCCCGCGGCGTGCAGCACCCCGGTGGTCCACTCGCCCTGGGTCGCGTCCGAGGCCAGCAGGTGTTCGGCGACCGCTTCGGCGGGCCGGTCGGCCCGCTGCAGCAGCCGCGCCGCTCTGCGGTGCCACTCGGCGAGTTCCGGTGGTTCCAGGGTGTTCTCCACGACCTCGCGGATCACCGGGTGCGCGAAGCGGGGCCGCGCCGGTTCGACGAGGACGCCGAGCGCGGCGAGGGCGGCGAGCGCCGCGGCGCACTCGGCGGGGGCCAGCCCGGCCAGGTCGGCGAGCTGGTCCGGCTCGGCACCGTCGAGCAGCGCCACCGCTCGGGCGGCGGCCAGCACCGGTTCCGGCTGCGGGCGCAGCACCGCGCCGGCCCGCTCGGCCACCACGGAGGGCCGCAACGACCACACGGCGTCCACATCGGACTCCTGCGGGCGCCTGCCGCTGTCGCGCAGGCCGTGCGCGATCGCGTTGAGCAGGAACGGCCTGCCGTGCGACGCCCGGTGGCAGGCGGCGGTGAACCGCTCGTCGCCGGGCACGCCGAACACGTCCCGCACCACGGCGGCCACCCCGCCGGGGCTCAGCGGCCGGAGTTCACCGCGCCGCGCGGCGCGGCCCAGCAACCGCTGGAATGTCTCCGGATCGGCGGCCTGCTCCCCGTCCCGGTGCGCGACGACCACCAGCACCGCGGAATCCGCGACGGCGGCGCACAACCGGTCCAGCCAGCGCAGCGATTCCACGTCCGCGCGCTGCAGGTCGTCCACCACCAGCAGCACCGGGTCGGGCGAGGCGAGCAGCCCGCCGCGCATCGTGCCGAAGTCCGGCCCGGTCTCGGAATCGGTGGCGCAGCAGGAGAACTGGCTCAGCACGCCGAACGGGATGTCGCGCTCCGCGGTGGTCGCCAGCGCCCGCAGCACCCGGGCGCCCCGGTCCCGGGCGGGGGGCGCCGCCCCCGCCAGCACCGCGGAGCGGCCGATGCCGAAGGGGCCGGAGAACGCCAGCAGGGCACCGCCGCCCTCGCTCGCCCGGTCCAGCGCGGCGCTCAGCAGCTCGGTCTCGTTCTCCCGTTCCCGCAGCACCACGCGGCACTCCTCCGTTGCGCCCCGGGGCCCGCCGCACGTCGCGAGGCGGGTTCCGGCACCGTCACTGCTCGATGGTCACCTTGATCGCGTCGCCCGTGCTGACCGTGCGGATCGCTTCCAGCACCCCGTCCAGCGGCAACCGGTGGGTGATCAGGTCGTGCACCGGGACGTCACCGGAGGCGATCAGCCGCAGCGCCCGCCGGTTGTGCTCCGGGGTGGAGCCGTTGGCACCGACGATGGTCAACTCACGGTAGTGCACCGCGTTCGAATCGCAGTCGATGATCGGCGAATCCTTGGGCAAACCGCCGAAAAAACTGATCCGGCCGCCGCGCGCGGCCATCCGCAGCGCCTGCTCCTGCGCTTCGCCGGAAGCGGCCGCGGTGATCACCACGTCGGCGCCGACACCGCCGGTGCGGCGCAGCACCTCCGCGACCGGATCGGTGGCGGAGGCGAGGATCGCGGCATCCGGGCCCACCAGCTCGGCCGCCTGCTCCAGCCGGGCGGCGTTGAGCTCCACCAGGTACACCGCGGCCGCGCCGCGGGCCCGCGCCAGCCGGGTGTGCAGGCAGCCGATCGGGCCGGAGCCGACGACCACGACCACGTCCCCCGGGCCGACCCGGGCGAGCTCCTGGCCGTTGAGGACGCAGGCGAGCGGTTCGGCGACCGACGCGGCCGCGAAGTCGACCCCGCCGGGCAGCAGGTTCACCCCGTCGACCCGCAGCACCTGCTCGGGGACGGTGAGGAATTCGGCGAAACCACCGTCGAAGTGGTAGCCCATCGAGCGCTGGTTCGGGCACACCGTCTGCCTGCCGCGCTCGCAGTAGCCGCACTCGCCGCAGGGGATCGCCGCGATCACCTGCACCCGGTCGCCCTCGGCGAAACCGCTGGCGCCGTCGCCGATGCCGACCACCTCCCCGGCGATCTCGTGGCCGATGACCCGTGGCGGGTCGATGTGGTGGTGCCCGTGCCGCATGATCTTCAGATCGGTTCCGCAGGTGGAGCAGTTGCGGACCCGCAGCTTCAGTTCGCCCGGGCCGGGTTCCGGTTCCGGGGCCTGCTCGATGCGGATGTCACCCGGGGCGTAGAAACGTGCGACCTTCACCTGTCCTCCTCAACGGACCGCAACAGCCGGTCGACCGTCGCCTCGTCCGGTGCTTCGCGCAGCTCGCGCGCCCGCACCGGATCCATCAGGACCGCGGCCAGGGCCGACAGCACGCCCAAGTGCTGCGCGCCCGCCGCGTCCGGCGAACCGTCGGCGCGCCGGGCTCCCGCGGCGATCGCCACGCACAGGCTCACCTCGCCGCCGTCGCTCCACCGCACCCCGCCGGGGAACTGCACCACCACCAGGGCGCTGCGCCGCACGAAGCGGCGCGATTCGGTGGTGCCGTGCGGGATCGCGACGCCCTCGCCGAGGTGGGTCGTCAGCGACCGCTCCCGCTCGTGCATCGCGGCGACGTAGGGTTCCTCGACCGCGCCGGTCTCCACCAGCAGGCGGCCGCACTGGTCGATGGCGTCCGCGAATCCCGCGGCGGGGGGGGGGCCCCCCCCCCCCCCCCCCCCGGGGGGGGGCGC
The DNA here is from genome assembly GCF_020177435.1 of Saccharopolyspora sp. 7B. Taxonomy (NCBI): domain Bacteria; kingdom Bacillati; phylum Actinomycetota; class Actinomycetes; order Pseudonocardiales; family Pseudonocardiaceae; genus Saccharopolyspora; species Saccharopolyspora sp. 7B. The sequence continues at coordinate 74,326 of NZ_JAIUKC010000050.1, forward strand.
CCCCCCCCCCCCCCCCGCGGCCGGGGCGGGCCCGCCTCAACCACCAAGGGGTTCACCTTCCCGGACGGCCTGCTCGACCTCGTCGAACACCGGGTCGCCGAGGAAGCTGCGGAACCCGAGGATCACCGCCGAACCGGTGTCCTCCCGCCGCGCCCGCTCCAGCAGCGTTTCCTGGCACAGCACCAGATCCGCGTCCGGCGGGATCTCGGTGACCGAGGCGTGCGAGACCTTCACGTCGTACGGCTTGAGCCTGCCCGCCAGCTGGGCGGCGACCATGGCGCTGCTGCCCATGCCCGCGTCGCAGGCGATGACGACCTTGCGCACCGCCGACCCGTTGATCGTGCCCATCGAGCGCTCCTCTCCTGCCTGCCGCGCGCTCTCGACCTCGCTCGGCGGCACCGGTTCCTCCCGCAGTTCGTCGTGCGATCCGAGCACCCGGCGCTGGGCGAAGCCGATCGCGCGCCACCAGCGGGAGGCCGCCGACCCGCGGCTCATCGGACCGCTCCACCGGTCTCGACCTCGTCGGGTCGTCGCCACAGCTTCAGCACCAGCGAGGCGACCACGAACGCCACCACCGCCGACGCGGCGATCCCGGCGATCACGCCGACGTAGCCGCCCTTCGGGGTCACCGCCAGCAGCGCGACCACGCTGCCCGGCGACGGCGTGGCGACCAGGCCCGCACCGGTGATGCTGAAGACGAACAGCCCCGCCGCGCTGCCGGAGATCGTCGCCAGCAGCAGCCGCGGCGCGGCCAGCACGTACGGGAAGTAGATCTCGTGGATGCCGCCGAGGAACTGGATGACCAGCGCGCCGGGCGCGGTCGCGCGCATCGCGGGCGGCCCGAACACGGTGATCGCCAGCAGCACCCCGAAGCCCGGTCCCGGGTTCGGCTCGACCAGGAACTCGATGGCCTTGCCGTGGTCCAGCGACTCGGACACGCCCAGCGGCCCGAGCACGCCGTGGTTGACGGCGTTGTTGAGGAACAGCACCTTCGCCGGTTCCACGATGATCGCCACCAGCGGCAGCAGGTGCAGGTCCAGCAGCGCCTGCACGCCGTGGCCGAGCGCGATGGTCACGCTCTCGATGGCGGGACCGATCGCCAGCAGCCCGGCGATGGCGAAGAGCCCGCCGATGATCCCGGCCGCGAAGTTGTCCACCAGCATCTTGAACGCCGGAGGCACCCGTTTGCCCACCGAGCGGTCGAACCATCTCAGCACCCAGCCCGCGAGCGGGCCGACGATCATCGCGCCCAGGAACATCGGGATCTCGGCCCCGATCGCGATGCCGATGGTGGCGACCGCGCCGACGACCGCGCCGCGCTGCCCGTGCACCTGCCTGCCGCCGGTGTACCCGATCAGCACCGGCAGCAGCAGCGTGATCATCGGTTCTTTCAGCTGCGCCAGCTGGGCGTTGGGCCACCAGCCCTCCGAAATGAACAGCGCGCTGATCAGGCCCCAGGCGATGAACGCGCCGATGTTGGGCATGACCATGCCGGCCAGCTGCCCGCCGAACCGCTGCACCACGACGCGGGCGCGCTGCGCCTGTGCTCGAGAACTCGATTCCTCCGTGGCCGTCCCTGACATGGTTGTCACTCCGTACCTCGCCGACGCCGTTGTCCCTCTGCCTCGCCGACCGCCTCCCCGCGTCAGGGGTCCCGGTGCAGCCGCCGGTCCCAGGGCACCCGGGACTCGACGCGCACCAGGTCCGGGCGCAGGTCGTGCGGTTGTGGCATGGCGCTACCCGGCAGCGAGGCCGCTGCCGCGCCCCAGGCCACCGCGGTGACCAGGGCGGGCAGACCTCCGCAGCCTTCGGAAAGATATCCGGCGAGTAAAGCGTCCCCCGCGCCGACAGCGTTCTGCGCGGTCACCGGCGCCTCGGCGTAACCGCAGCCATCGTGCCCGCGCAGCAGGGCTCCATCAGCCCCGAGGCTGGCCAGCACGGTGTCCGCCCCGAGTTCGAGGATCTCGTCGGCGGCATCGACGACGCCACCGATCGTTGTAATCGAGTGACCTACCGTCTCCTCCAGTTCCCGGAGATTGGGCTTCACCAACGCCGGCCGGGCCTGCACGGCCTCGTGCAGCGCGGGCCCGCTCGTGTCCACCACCACCGGGACGCCCAGCGAGCCGATCATCCGGATCAGCCCCGCGTAGTAGGCGCTGCTCACCCCCGGCGGCAGGCTGCCCGCGATCACCACCCAGTTCGCGCCGTCCGCGCTGCGCAGCACCGCCTCGCACAGGGCACGGGCGTCGCCCGCGTCCAGCAGCGCCCCTGGCTCGTTGAACTTGGTGACGGTCGCGTCGGGTTCGACGACGCTCATGTTGATGCGGACCGGGCCCACCGCGGGCACCCGCAGCACGTCGATGCTCAAGCCGGCCAGCAACGCCACGAGCTGCTGGCCCTCGATGCCGCCCGCCGCCACGACCGCGCGGACGTCGACGCCGTGCTGGGCGAGAGCGCGGGCCACGTTGATGCCCTTGCCGCCCGGGTCGACGCGGATCGAGGAGGCGCGGTTCAGGCCGCCGCGCACCAGTTTGCGCACCTGCACGGTGCGGTCGAGGCTGGGGTTCGCCGTGACGGTGACGATCACGCGCACAGCCCTCCCCTGGTCCAGGCGGTCGCCGGGTCGGCGGCTCCGCGCGGAGCCCGGCGCCGGAGAAAAATCGATCTTGCACGGGGGTCGCCCCGGTGGCAACCATCGCACGGTGAGTTCAAGGTTTTCCCGGAAGATCTCCGCTATGCGGGCCGATCGACGGGAACGAGCTCGGACCACCACCGGGCCGGCACCCCGGCGGAGGGCCGCCGCTCACTTCACGTACTCGGGCAGCACCCGCGGCGGCCACTGGCCGACGCCGAGGATTCCCATCGAGTAGCCCTTCGAGACCAGCGCCGGGCGGTTGGTGACCTTGAGCTTCCGCAGCAGCGTCGTCACGTGGTACTCGACGCCGCCCCGGCTGAGGTAGAGCTTCGCGGCCAGCTGCACGGTGGACTCCCCGGCCGCGACGCCCTCCAGGATCCGGGCGTCGACCTCGCTGAGCAGCTTCTCCTTGCCGCCGACCATCGCGGCCCGCTGCCCCTCGTCCGGCTGCAGCACGACCATGACGCCCTCCACGCGACCGGAGCGGCCGGGCACCGCGATGCCGGTCAGCTCCCCGCCGAACAGCGCTTCCTTCGCGCCGACGGCGACCGCGTGCTCCACGAACCGCGGGTTGCGGCCCTCGGTGAGGCGCGCGAACTGGTACTGGAACTTCCCGCGCACGCTGGGGTGCAGGAAGTCGTAGAAGCTGCGCCCCCGCACGTCGGCGGCACCGCGCCCGAACTGCTTGAAGAAGTACTTGTTCGCCTCCAGCACGCGCATGCTCGAATCGAGGTTCGCCATGCACATCCCGGACTGCTCGAACAACGATCTGTAAATGTCCCGATAATCTTCACCGGATTCTTCGGACGCCCCGGCAGGCGTGGGTCGCGCTCGCATCGTGCCGCTGGATGTCATCAGAATTCGACCATTCCTCTCTGGCTCGCGAGAAACGCAGATCCGGCATCGGTTGGAGGCATTACCGGAATTCAACGACACCACAAGGCTATGGATTCAAAACCAACCAAGTCAACAGCGGGCCAGCGCCGTCCTTAAACCTGCGGTCAAGCCGCCCGCTGGTTCGGTTCGGTTCGGCCCGATTCGGTTCGGTGCCGATCTACCAGGGGTTTCACGACCGAACGACCGCACCGAACCACATCGCGGGGGTGGGTTCGGGTACGGCTCAGGCCCCCACCCGCCACCACAGGGACGGGCACGAACCAACATCACGTGAATCCCCCACCACATTCCGCCCTGCCGCAGGTAGCGGTCCGCGACCAAGCGTGACCGCCGTGATCACCCTGCGCGAACGCGGCGCAGCGCCGAATCGCGTTCAGCCGCCCGCCCCGCGCGGAAGAAGTGAATTCGCGAGATCCGCCCTGCCGTCGATCCCCAATTTTCGGTAGGCCGCGGTGAGGTGCTTCTCGACCGCTCGCCTGCTCACCCGGAGCTCGTCGGCGATCTCCTGGTTGGTGCGGCCCAGCGCCGCCGATTCCGCGACCGCTTCTTCCGCCCGGGTCAACACCGCGGCCGGTTCCGACGGGCCGTTCCCGCGCCCGCCTCCGGGCCCCGGGGCGCCGGTCGCGTGCGGCGGTGCGCCGCTGCGGGCCGCGACCTGGGCGCTCTCGGCCAGCACCAGCTCGGCCTCCGCCGGAGCCCGGTCCCGCAGCGCCTCGCCGAGCGCGGCCAGCGCGCCCGCCAGCTCCAGCCGGTCCGCCGCGGGCCGCAGCACCTGCACCGCTTCCCGCAGCAGCTCCACCCGGCGACCGCCCCCGGTGACCACCGCGCGCACCCGCAGCGCCCGGCCCAGCGGCGTCGGGGCGCCCCAGTCGCGGGCGCGCTGGTACTCCTCCTCCGCGAGCTCCACCGCCGCCCGGACGTCGCCGAGCCGATGCCGCAGCAGCGCCGCGGTGGGCCGCCACGAGCAGGCCGCCGGGCCGAACCAGCCGGCCTGCTCCAGGCGCCTGCCGCAGTCCAGCAGGTGCGTCAGCGCCGTCACCGGATCGCCGTCCTGCATCGCGAGGTTGCTCTGCACCAACCGCCGCAGCGCCACCACCTGCAGGTCGTCCGGCGAATGCGGCAGCAGCAGCACCCGCTCGGCCAGTTCCCGGTCCCGCAGCCTGCGGGCCACCGCACCCATCGCGAACACCGGCGCGGCCATCGACTCCGGCGTGTCCGGCTCGACCAGGTCCAGGGCGGCCGTCGCGCTGCGCCGGGCCTGCACGAGCTGACCGGAGTCCAGGTGCACGAGGCTGTGCTGCGCGGCGACCAGCGCCTCCGCCGCGGTGGCGCCCTGCCTGCGCGCGTGGTCGGCCGCCAGCGCCAGCCACGAGTCCAGGCCTTCCGGGGCGCCGGCCGCCAGCAGGATCGGCGGCAGGTAGCGCAGCACCGAGTGCGTCTCCGAGGTGACGTTCGCCGGTTCCTGGGCCAGCAGCTCCCGCGCCATCGACGCGACCTCCGCCGCCCGCGGCGTGCCGGTCAGCGCCATCGAGGCCAGCAGCACCACGCGCAGTTCCCGCTCGGCGGGGCCGGGCGCGCACTGGCGGGCGTCGAGCTCGGCCATCCGCCCCGGGACCGCCGCGTGCGCCGCCGGGTCCTCCAGCGCCAGGTAGCGGGTCCGCGCCTCCAGCCGCAGCGCCAGCTCCCGGTCCGTGCCCTCCAGCTGGTCGGCGGGACCGTGCTCGGCCGCCACCTCGCGGATCAGCTCGGCCACCCGCGGGTCCGCGCCGGTCACGGTCAGCGGCAACCGCCCCAGCACGCGGGCGCGGTCGCGCGCCTCGCGCAGCTGCGGCACCGACTGGCCGATGTGGCGCACCGCGGCGGGCAGGTCGAACGCCAGCTCCACCGAGCCGAGCTCGGCGAGCAACCGCACCCGGCCCATCCCGCCGGATTCCAGGTCCAGCAGGGCGCGCCGCAGGTAGCGGGCCGCGAGCTCCGGGGACCGCGGCAGCACGGCGTGGGCCGCTTCCCGCAACCGCTGCACGCCCCAGCTGGACAGCGTCGAGTTCACCAGCAGCAACTGGTCGCCCACCGGTTCCGGGGGATAGCCGTGGCCGTGCAGCAGGGCCGCCGCCCGCAGGTGCAGCCGGGTGCTGTCGTGCTCGGCGGTGGATTCCTCGACCGCGGCGATCACGTCGTCCACCAGCAGCTCCACGGCCAGCTCGCCGCGTTGACCGGGCACCGCCACCTCGATCCGGCCCGGGTGGACCCGGAACCACGGTTCCAGCGACCGCAGCGCCCGCTCGTAGCGGCTCGGCGTCAGCCCGGACAGCCGCTGCACCAGCGTGGGGTCCGCGTGCTCGCCGAGGACGACGACGGCGCGGGCGACGTCGGCGGCGAACTCCTCGCCGGACAGGGCCCGCACCAGCCGCCGCCTGCGATCACCCTCGGCGAGCGCGCGCAGCATCGGCAGCGACGCGGGCACCGGGCGCAGCCCCTGCTCGGCGGCCTGGTCCAGCAGGCTCACCAGGTCGCCCGGGTGCCCGCCGGTCAGCTCGTGGCACACCGCGGCGAACCCGTCCGGGTCGGCGTCCGGGCCCGGCTCGGCGCACAACCGGTCGCGGACGAGTTCCGCGGTCGCGGCCACCGACAACCGGCCGGGCCGCACCCGGTGCGCGGCGGCTGCGGTGATCTCGCGGACCAGCGCGCCCCGATCCCGGCCCGAATCCGGGTCCAGCACCACCGCGACCAGCACCCGCATCCCCCGCAACCGGCCGACGAGGTAGGCCAGGCAGCGCAACGAGGCCTCGTCGGCCCACCGGAGGTCGTCCACGGCCAGCACCAGCGGGCACCGCGCGCTCGCCCCGACCAGCAGGGCGTGCAGCGCGTGCAGCACGCCGACCGGAACCGCGCCCGGGTCCTCGACGCGCGCCTCGTCGGCGGGTGGCAGCGCCTCGGCGAGCGACCGTCCCTGGGCCGGGGCGGTGACGTCGTGCAGCAGCCGCCGCACGAGCCCGAACCGGAACGAGCGCTCGCTGGCCGCGCCGCCCGCGCCGAGCACCCGGGCCCCGCTCGCGGTGGCGAGCTCGCGCAACCTGCTCAGCAGCGCGCTGCGGCCGCTGCCGGGCATCCCGCTGATGAGCACGAGCGAACCGGTCCCGCGGCCCACCTGGCGGACGGCGGACTCCAGCACGGCGAGCTCCCACTCGCGTTCGACCAGCATCCGGCGTGCCTCACTCGGCCAGGTCTGGGGGGAGCTGCGCGCGGCCTTCGATGCCGAGCTTGCGGTAGGACTTGGTCAGCCGGAGCTCGACGGTCCGCACCGTCACGCCCAGTTCCTGCGCGATGTCCTTGTTGGACAGACCCCGCGCGGCGAGGCTCGCGGCCCGGCGCTCGGGCACCGACAGCGCGGCGCGCAGCGCCGCCCCCATCCGCGGGATACCCGCGGTTCCCGGGCCGGCCGGGCCCGAACCGGCCAGCGCCAGGGCGGACAACGCCTTGCGGTGCACCGGTTCCAGCAGCCCCGGCATGCCCCAGCGCTCGGCCAGCTCCAGTTCCTCCCCGATGAGCCGGGTCGCCGCGCGGGCCGCGCCGAGGCGGCCCTGCGCGATCGCGGCGGGCATCCGCCAGGACAGCACCGCCGGGTTCAGCCACTCCTTGGCGCGCAGCATCCGGCCGCACTCCTGGAAGTAGCCGAGCGCGGTCGCCGGATCTCCCGTCGCGAGGCGCAATTCGCCGCGGGCGTGCAGCAGGTAGGCGAAGCCCATGCCGCGCTCCGCACCCAGCGGCAGCTCCGCGGCGGCCACCCGCTCGGCGCCGGCTACGTCCTCCAGCCGCAGCAGCGCACCGATCCGCGCGGCCAGGTAGTGCGGCAGCAGCGCCGGGTGCCAGCAGTGCAACGGCAGCTGCCGCACGGCCGCGGCCAGGTCGGCGCCCGCCGCCGGGCAGCGGTCGTCCTTGGCGGCGAGCACGGCCCGCTGCACCAGCGCGTACGCGGCGGCGGCACGCGCCCCGCGGCGGCCCGCGTCGAAGATCACAGCGGTGAGCCCGGCCGCGGCCTCGGCCGCGTCGTCCCGGCAGGCCAGCGCGTGGCAGGCCGCGATCCGGGTGGCCAGCGGCAGTTCGGGGCCGCGGTCGGCGAGCGCCTCCCGCGCGAGGGTGCGCACCAGGTCGGGGCGGCGGCCGAGCCGGGCGCAGCGCCACGCCAGCAGACCCGCCTGCGCCGGGTCGGCGGCTTCCTCCGGCACCGGCGGCAGCCGGACGGCGAGCGGTTCCGGGGCGGGCGCGCACAGTTCGTCGGCCAGCAGGCCGAGCGCGTCCAGCGCGGGACTGCGCACCCGGGCGCAGACGGTCGCGAGCTCGCGGCGCGCGGTCTCCGAGTCCCCGCGGGCGACGAGCAGGTCCGCGGCCTGGACGAGCAGCGCCGTGTCGCCGGCGCCGACCGCGTCGGTGAGCACCTGGCGCAACCGCCCGTCGCTGGCGGCGGGGGCGTGCGCCACTTCGATCGCGGCGAGCCGGGTCAGCAGCCGCTGCCTGCAGTCGCCGGGCACGGGTTCGCGCAGGGCGCGGCGCAGCAGTTCGGTGGCGCGCTCGTGCCTGCCCTCCTGGCGGTGCCGCTCGGCGGCTTCGACGAGCGTCTCCACCGCCCAGCGGCGGCGCATCTGCGGTGCGTTGAGCAGCATGTCGGCCAGCGCGCAGGGTTCGACGGCGGCGCGGTGGCCGATCTCGGCGGCGCGGCCGTGCAGCTCCTCCCGCTCGGCCGGTTCCATCTCGGCCAGCACACCGGTCGCCACGGCGGGGCTGGACGCGCGCGGCACGCCGTCCTCGGTGGACTCGCAGATGAGCCCGAGGTGCCGCAGCGAGGTGCGGGCCCGGGCCGCGGCGTGGCCGTGCAGGCCGGCGAGCGCGCAGGCCAGCTCGAAGTCGAACTCCCCACCGCAGAAGGTGATCGCGCGCAGCAGCTCCACGTGGTCGGCGGGCAGTCCGCGCAGCGTGCGGCCCACCAGGTGCGCGACGGCTTCGGCGGCGTGCACCCGCAGCCGGGGGACGTGGCGGGATTCGAAGCCGAGTCCCGCGCGGTGGAACTCCTCCAGCACGAGCCGCAGCACCGCCGGGTTGCCCTCGGTCTCGGTCGTGGTGGCGGCGGCGAAGTCCCGGTCGGCGGGGCCGTACCGGGACAGCAGTTCGGCGACGTCCGGGACGGTGAGCGGGCCGAGCCGGACTCGTCGCGGCGGCACCGGCACCGTCTCGTCCCAGCGGGCGCCGCCGTCGGTCTCGGGGGCGGTGTCGCGCACCGTCCGCACCATGAGGACCGGCGCCCGGTCCAGGTGCCGCAGCATGGCGTGGCACCAGGCCAGCGACCAGGGGTCGATCCACTGGTGGTCGTCCACGGCGAGCAGCAGCGGCCGCCGCGCCGCCACGTCCAGGATCTGCTTGCGCAGGAACGGGATCGGTGCGTTGGTGGCGGCGCCCTCGGCCCACGCGGAGCTGATCCGGGTGAGCTGCTCGGGCGGGCAGAGCAGGGCGATCTGCTGGGCGGCGGTGCTGTAGGGGACGTCGGTCTCCAGCGGTGAGCTCTGCGCGGCGGCCGTGTTGAGCCCGGCGGCGCGCGCGTCGGCGAGCATCGCTTCCAGCAGGGCGCTGCGGCCGGAACCGGGGGCGCCGTTGATGGTGAGCAGACCGGAGCGGCCGCGGGCGAGGTCGGCGACGAGTCCGCCGACCACCCGCAACTCGTCGTCGCGCCCGACCAGCTCGTGCTGTCGCGGCGCCGCGGAACTTCGGCCGGGGGCGTCGTGGACCGCGACCATCAGCACGCTCCGAATGGTGCGAGCGCACCGTTCACCGGGTCCGGGATGGGAATCCGGCGAACATGAAAAGTATTCGGACCAAAGCGCAGGTGCCGGTCGACCCGTTCGCCATCACGCACCGTCATCATCACTAGCGTCGAAGCCCCTTTCCGAATCCGCGCAGGTCTGCGGCGCAGTGCCGCGTTCACCGCAACAGGAAGGAGATCGCTCATACCAACCTCCCTTAACTCGAAAAGATGAAGCTAGGGCCGGAACGACACTGAGCGTATCACCCAAAGGTGTGAGCAACCTCATTCTCTCGCAAACAAAGCAAAACAATTCCACACGAGACGACATGATCGGGCCGATCGTGTCGGGAACGATCGATTCAGGGAAAGAGCCCTGCCCGCGCCCCCCGCGGAGCGGGACGGGAACTCACGGAACCGGGGCTTCCGGATCCACCGCCAGCGCCGCCGGGAGCTCCGCGCGCCCCCGCACGCCGAGCTTCCGGTAGGCGCTGGTCAGGTGCAGCTCCACCGTCCGGACCGTGAGGAACAACGACTCCGCGATCTCCCGGTTCGTCGCCCCCGCCGCCGCCCGGACCGCCACCCGCCGCTCGCTGCCGCTCAAGGTGTGCACTGGCGAGTCCGTCCCGTGCCGCAACCGGCCGCCCGCCTCCAGCAGTGCCGCCGAGGACGCCGACACCTGCCGGTGATCGCGGTGCAGCACCGACAGGTCCAGCGCCGACCGCAGGTGCTCGCGCGCGCCCTCCGGCTCGCCCGCGCGCAGCAGGGCCCGCCCCAGCAGGTGCTCCGCCTTCGCCTGCTCCCGCTTCGCCGGCGAAGCCGACAGCACCCGCACCGCCTCCGACAGCACCGGCACCGCCGCGCGGCGCGCCGCCGCCGCGCCGCGCGCCGCCAGCGCCATGCCCCGCGCCCGCCGCGTTCCCCACTTCCGCGCCAGCACCGCGCCGTGCTCGGCGGCGCGCGCCCCCTCCTCCGCCCGGCCCAGGTCGCCGAGCAGGCAGGCCGCGTCGAACCACCACGGCGCGAACACCGGGTTGTCGATGCCCGCCTCCCGCAGGCTCTGCGCGCAGCGGAACAGCTGCTCCAGCGCGCCGTCCGGATCTCCCGCGGCCTCCAGCGCGCGGGCCCGGGCCATCAGGAACTGGTGGTACTCCAAGGCGAAGTCCTCGAAGCGGGCGCGGGAGATCTCCGCCAGCACCGCCGTCGCCCGCTCCGGCTCGCCCTGGCTGGTCAGCGAGGTCGCCAGCGCGATCTGCGGCATCGTCATCGAGCCGTTCCAGGACTCCTGCTCCAGCACGTCGTAGCAGCTCTGCGCGTCCGCCAGCGCCTCCACCAGGTTGCCCGTCCAGTGGTGCACCAGCGCGCGGGTGCTGGTGGCCAGGCAGTACGTCCACGCCTGCCCGGAGCGCTGGGCGTGCCCGACCAGCAGGTCCAGCGCCGCCAGCGCCGACTCGTTGTCGTCGGCCAGGTACAGCGGCAGCGACGCCCCCAGCAGCGCGAAGCCGTCGCCCTCCACGTCGTTGATCCGCAGCACCGACCGGGCCTGCGCGGCGACCTCCGCGGCGGGCCGGTTCAGCAGCGCGCCCAGCGAAGCCAGCATCCCCAGCAGCTGGCGCTCCTCCGCGGTGTCGCCCGCGGGCGGCGCCACGTCGCGGAACCGGGCCCCCACCCGCGGCAGCGTCGACTTCTCGTCCATGCCGGAGGCCAGCAGCACCGATTCGGCCAGCGTGCGCAACGTCCGGTCCGCGTCCCCGAGGTCCGGCCCCAGCGCGGCGTCCAGCTCGTCCAGCGCGGCCGAGACCACCTCGAAGGCGCGCGTCGAGTTCTGCGCCGACAGCGACGCCACCGCGTACTGCACCGCGATCGGGAGCCGCGCCCGCGGATCGTCGACGAGCTCCAGCGCCCGCTCCAGGTAGCGCAACCCCGTCACCGGGTCCGCCACCCGCGCGGCCTGCGCCAGCACCGCCACGTCGGTGCCCTGCACCACCAGCACCCGTTCCAGGCAGCGGGCCGCCGTGCCGGGCGCGCCGCGCTGCTCGGCCCGGGTGGCCGCGTCGCGCAGCACCCCCGCCATCCAGGGCTGCGGCGCGCCCGGCAGCTGCAGCAGCAGCACCGCGACCTCCTCCGCCGGCCGGCCCGCGTCGTTGAGCAGCATCGCGGCCCGTTCCCGGAGCCGTTCCAGCTCGGCGGGCGGGGTGCGGTCCAGCACCGCCTGCCGGACGAAGTCGTGCACGAACCCGATGCCGCCGCCGGTCCCCACCAGGTCCCGATCCCGCAGTTCGCGCAACGCGACGACGGCCATCCGCTGGTGGATCCCGGCCAGCGCCGCGATCAGCTCCAGCCGCTCGCCGGGCAGGGTCGCGACCGCGCGGGCCACCGCCACGCCGCACTCCGACAACCGGTCCAGCAGCGAGCGCAGCACGACGGTGCGGTGCAGCTCGTCCAGCCGTTCCGCGGCGTCCTCCGCGGGCGCCTCCCGCAACCGGCGCAGCACCCTGCCGAGCAGGAACGGGTTGCCGCCGGTGACCTGGGCGCAACGAGCGGCCAACTCCGGGCCGGGCGGCGCGGGCAGCTCGGCGTCGAGGAGTTCGGCTACCGACCCCTCGCCCAGCGCGGGCAGGTCCACGGTGTCGCACCACGGCATCGCCGCGATCTCCCCCAGCGCCTCGCCCGGCGCGGTCCCCCCGGTGCGCTGGGCCAGCAGCACCAGCAGCGGCAGTTCCTCGGCGCGGCGCAGCAGGAAGGCCAGGAACCGCAGGGAGTTCTCGTCGCACCACTGCACGTCGTCGACGGCCAGCACCAGCGGCCCGTCGCCGGTGAGGTCCGCGACCAGCCAGTGCAGCCCGTGCAGCACGGCGTAGGTGCCGGTCGCGGCGCCGTCCCCGGTGCGCTCCGGGGAGAGGGCGGGCAGTGCGAGGCGGGCGCTGCCGGTCGGCTCCGGGTCGTGCACCGGCGCCAGCAGCGCGCGCACGGCCGCGTAGGCACCGGTGCCGGTCTCCGGGCAGTGCGCGAACAGGGTGCGGGTGGCGCGGCCGTCGAGTTCGGCCAGGGCGCTGCACAGCACCTCGGTCTTGCCGATGCCCGCCGGCCCGCGCAGCAGGACGGCCCGGCCCGAACCGCCCCGCGCGGCCCGGGCAGCGTCGGCGATCCGCGCGAGCTCGGGCTCACGTCCGACCAGCCGCCCCGGCGGGCCGCTCTGCACGCCTTGGTCAGCCACCATGCGGGGTTCCTCCCGGTCCGCCCCCCCGGCGTACGGAATGCCGAATGCTGCGGGGGCGCGCGGCGGGCGGTCAGACCGCCTCGACGCGCGGCCCCGCGCGCCGGATCTCCTCCGCCACCTGCTCGTCGATGCCGTCATCGGTGATCAGCGTGTCCACGTCGGCGAGGTCGCCGAA